>JAEUWI010000085.1 GCA_016791475.1 Candidatus Hydrogenedentota bacterium | reverse complement strand
ACCGGCAAGCTGGACCTTCCCGAAGGCGTGGAAATGGTCATGCCCGGCGACAACGTGACGATCAAGGCCGAACTTATCGCGCCCATCGCCATGACCGAAGAGCTCCGCTTCGCTATCCGCGAAGGCGGCCGCACCGTTGGTGCGGGTGTCGTTACCAAGATCATTAAGTAATTGAAGTAGATTCGCTCCCCGCCTCCCGTGAGGCGGGGCAGCTTTCGAGATTGAACCTGAGGCATCAGCGCCTGGGCGTTAGCTTGGAGACAGTCAATGGCTGCCAGCCACAAGATTAGAATTAAATTACGGGCCTACGACCACCGGTTGTTGGACCAGTCCGCGCAGGAAATTGTCGCGGCGGCCCAGCGCACGGGTGCGGACGTGAACGGACCGATCCCGCTGCCGACCGACATGACCAAGTATACGGTGCTGCGCGGCCCCCACATTGACAAGAAATCCCGTGAACAGTTCGAAAGCCGGACCCACAAGCGCCTTATGGATATCGTAAACCCCACGGCCTCCACCGTGGACGCGCTGATGAAACTGGTGTTGCCGGCTGGCGTGGACGTGGAAATCAAGCAATAGCTTCCAACGAACGAATGCGTGCCTACGCATTGAATCGTAGGGCGGTGTAAGGATTACCAAAGCATGGTAAATGGACTGTTAGGGCGAAAGCTGGGCATGACCCGGGTATTCACCGAAGACGGGCGCTGGGTTAGCGTTACGCTCGTTGAGGCGGGCCCGTGTACCGTTATCCAGAAGAAGACCCAGGACTCCGACGGCTACGACGCTGTCCAGGTTGGCTATGGCGAAGTTAAGGAATCGCGGCTGAACAAGCCGGTGACCGGTCACTTTGCGAAAGCGGGCCAGGCACCGAAGCGCATCCTCAAAGAGTTCCGCGTGGCGGCCGATTCGGCCCTGAACGTCGGCGACGAAATCCGCAATGATATTTTCAAGGCGGGCGACCGGGTCGACATCTGCGGCACGAGCAAGGGTAAAGGCTTTGCCGGCGTAATCAAGCGCCACGGCATGGCCGGCGGCCCCGGCGGCCACGGCTCCCACTTCCACCGGGCACCCGGCTCCATCGGCCAGAGTGCGGACCCCTCGAAGGTCTACAAGGGCAAGCGCCTTCCCGGCCGTATGGGTAACGTGCAGCGCACGACCCAGAACGTCGAGATTGTGGATGTCGACGCGGAAAAGAACTTGATCCTGCTTCGCGGGCCGGTACCCGGCGCCAATGGGGGCCTGGTGGTCGTGAAGCTCAGCACGAAAGGAGCCAAATAATCATGGCGTCCTTGAAGATTGTCAACATTCGCGGTGAAGAGCAGGGCCATGTTGAGGCCAGCGACACCGTGTTCAACGCCGAGGCCAACGAGACCCTCGTCCATGACGTGGTCGTGGCGCTCCAGGCGAATCGCCGCCAGGGCACGCACAAGACGAAGACCCGCAAGGATGTCAGCGGCGGCGGGGCCAAGCCTTTCCGCCAGAAGGGCACCGGCCGGGCGCGTCAGGGCAGCAGCCGCGAACCCCAGATGCGGGGCGGCGGCACGGTTCACGGTCCCGTACCGCGGAACTACCGCCACGACGTGTCCAAGCAGGTCCGCCGCCAGGCGCTCTGCTGCGCGCTCAGCGCGCGCGCCCGCAACGAGCGGCTCAGCGTGCTGAAGGGCATGAACTTCGAAGGCATCAAGACCAAGCCGGTTGCCGAGATGCTCGACCAGGTATCGCGCGAGGGCCGCAAGACCCTCCTGGTTACCGCTGACTACGATCACGCGTTTCTGCTTTCGGCGCGCAACATCGCCCGGATGACCGTCCGCACGGCGGCCGAAGTGAACACGCTCGACGTGCTCGCCGCCGTCCGCGTGGTGGTGCAGGAAGAGGCGCTGGCCAAACTTGAGGAGCGCCTCGCATGAGCAGCCTTTCCCCCTATCAGATTGTGAAGCGGCCCATCATCACCGAAGAGTCGCAGATCCAGACGTCCAAGGGTCCGAACTACACGTTCGCCGTGGCGCCCGGAGCGAACAAGCACCAGATCCGCGAGGCCATCGAGGCCATTTTCCCGGACATCAAGGTGGTTCGCGTGAATACGATGAACTACAGCGGCAAGATCAAGCGCCAGCTCGGCGCCCGCAAGACGGGCCGCAAGTCCGACTGGAAAAAAGCCATCGTCACCCTGCGTGACGGCGACAGCATCGAAATGATCTAACGGAGTTATTGGAATGCCAGTAAAGCGATTCAGACCCTATACGCCATCGCGGCGCGAGATGACCGTCGCCGATTTCTCCGTCGTAACCAAGACCACGCCGGAAAAGAGCCTGACGGAGCCGAACCACAAGTCCGGCGGCCGCAACAACCTGGGCCGCGTGACCATGCGCCGGCGCGGCGGCGGGCACAAGCGCCTCTACCGCGTTATCGACTATCGCCGCAACAAGGACGGCATCCCCGCCCGCGTGGCCTCGATCGAGTACGATCCCAACCGCACGGCCTATATCGCCCTGCTGGTCTACGCGGACGGCGAGAAGCGGTACATCATCGCGCCCGAAGGCCTCCAGGTCGGGAAGACGCTGAACAGCGGCGAGAAGACCGACTTCGAAGTCGGCAACTGCATGACGCTGAACAACATGCCCCTGGGTACCAACGTGCACAACGTGGAGTTGACCCCCGGCAAGGGTGGACAGATTGCCCGCTCCGCCGGCAACGGCTGCCAGCTTCTGGCGAAGGAAGGCCGCTACGTGGTGTTGCGCCTCCCCTCGGGCGAGATGCGCCGCGTGTTGAGCAACTGCCGGGCCGTGGTTGGCGAGGTGAGCAACGAAGAGCACACCAACATCAACCTGGGCAAGGCGGGCCGCAAGCGCTGGCTGGGTCGCCGTCCCAAGGTTCGCGGCGTGGCCATGAACCCGGTGGATCACCCCCACGGCGGCGGCGAAGGCCGCACCTCGGGTGGTCGCCACCCGGTGAGCCCCTGGGGCACGCCGGCCAAGGGCTACAAGACCCGCTCCAAGAAACACCGTTCGAACAAGTACATCATCAGGCGCCGCAACGCCTGATTCAGGCTGGCCTAAAGGAGATTTATTGTGTCGCGTTCAGTCAAGAAAGGCTTCTTCGCCGACGAGCACCTGCTCAAGAAAGTTGACACCCAGCAGCGCTCCGGCGACCGCAAGGTCATCAAGACGTGGTCCCGGCGTTCGACGGTCATCCCCGACATGGTGGGCCTGACGATAGCGATTCACAACGGCAAGAGCCACCTTCCGGTGTTCATCACCGAGAACATGGTGGGCCACAAGCTGGGCGAATTTGCGCCGACACGGACTTTCCGCGGCCACAAGAAATAAGGCTTAGAACGAACTGGTTCCGCCCCCGGTGAAGGGACGCAGGAGATATACAATGGCAGAAGCAACAGCCAAACTTTCGAATTTACAGATGTCCGCGCGCAAAGTGCGCCTGGTGGCGGATCTCATGCGCGGCCGCAAGGTGGCCGACGTGCGGGACGTGCTCCAGTACACGCTGAAGGATCCGGCCAAGCCGCTGTTGAAACTGCTTGAATCCGCCGTCGCCAACGCGGACTACGCGGCCCAGGAAGCCCACGCGAGCGTGGACACGGACCAGATGATCATCAAACGTATTGTGGTAAATGAAGGCCGGACGCTGTATCGGTTTCAGCCCGCGCCGCGCGGCCGCGCCGCCCGCACTCGCACGCGCAGCAGCCACGTTGAAATCCAGATCTCGGATAAGTAGAGGAGCACACTGTGGGTCAAAAGGTACATCCAAACGGGTTCCGCCTCGGCGTGATCCAGAATTGGTCTTCGCTGTGGTACGCGCAGAACAAGAACTATGCCGACCTCCTTCACGAGGACCTGAAACTGCGCGACTACGTCAAGAAGCGGCTGTACCATACCGGTGTCGCCAAGATTGACCTGGAGCGCGCCGGCCGTAAAACCAAGATCCATATCTACACGGCCCGTCCCGGCCTGGTCATCGGCCAGCGCGGGGCGGAGGTGGACAAGCTCCGCTACGAGCTGGAACAGCTCACCGGCCACGAGATGATGATCAACATTCACGAAGTTCTGAGCCCCGAGCTCTGCGCCACCTTGGTGGCCGAGAGCATCGCGCAGCAGCTCGAACGCCGCATGTCCTTCCGCCGCGTCATGAAGAAGGCCGTGCAGAACACCATGCGCCTCGGCGCCAAGGGTATCCGCCTTCGAGTGGCCGGCCGCTTGAACGGCGCGGAAATTGCCCGCTCCGAGAACACGGCCGAAGGCAGCGTTCCCTTGCACACCCTGCGGGCGAACATCGACTACGGCGTGGCCACGGCCCACACGACCTACGGCTGCATTGGCGTCAAGTGCTGGATATACCAGGGCGACATGCTCCCCGGCGAGCGCGTGACAACGGTTGGCGGCGAACGTCCCGCGGGCCAGGCCGCTCCCGCGCAGGCACAGCGCCGCCCGAGCGGTGAGCGCCAGGGTGGTGAACGCCAGGGTGGCGGCGGCGGGCGCGGACCGCGCAAACGCAGCGAACAAGAGTAGGAGCGCATAAATCATGTTGATGCCCAAGAGAGTAAAACACCGCAAGCAACAGCGCGGCCGCCGCACCGGCGCCGCCAAGGGCGGTACGAATCTTGATTTCGGCGAATACGGCCTGAAGGCCCTGCAGGACGGCTGGATTACGGCCCGTCAGCTCGAGGCGGCCCGTATCGCCATCACGCGCCACATCAAGCGCGGCGGCAAGGTGTTCATCCGCGTGTTTCCGGACAAGCCGATTACGAAGAAGCCCGCCGAAGTGCGAATGGGTAAAGGTAAGGGCGCTCCGGAAGCCTGGGTGGCGGTGATCAAGCCCGGCCGTATCATGTTTGAAGTTGAAGGCGTATCCGAGGAGCTCGCCCGCGAGGCCATCAGCCGCGCCGGTTACAAGCTTCCCATCAAAACGAAATTTGTAAAGCGCGCCTAAGCGCGGCCCGGCCCCCCGGTACGCAAGGAGACGAAGAGTGAAAGCGATCGAGCTCAGAGACAAAGACAACGCTACGTTGTTGAAATACATCAAAGAACGCGAACACGACGTAAGCAGCTTCCGCATGCAGGTCGCGACCGGCGTTGTGGAAAACGTCCGGGCCGCCCGCGCTGCCCGCCGCGACATCGCCCGGATCAAGACCATCCTCAGACAGCGCGAGATTGCCGAAGCGAAAGGTAAGAACTGAACATGAGCGTAGAGCCCAACGCGACTGAAGATACACGCGGCCGCCGCAAAGAGCGGGTTGGTTTCGTCACCAGCACCAAGATGGACAAGACCATCACCGTGTCGGTGGAGGGGGTGAAGTACCATCCCCTGTACAAGAAGGCGATGAAGTCCACGAAGAAGTACAAGGCCCACGACGAAGAGAACACCTGCAACGTCGGCGACCTGGTCCGGATCAAGGAAACCCGTCCGCTGAGCAAAACCAAGTGCTGGCGGCTGGTTGAAGTGGTCAAGCGCGCCGATTAAGCCCGTCCGCCGGTCCCGCAGGATCCCGTCAACGCAACGTTCGTACCACGAATAAGGTTTGAGAGCATGATTCAAATATATTCGCGATTAAAGGTCGCCGACAATTCAGGAGCCCGATTGATTCGGGTGATTCAGGTCATGGGCGGTTCCAAGCGCCGCTACGCCGGATTGGGCGACATCGTCACCGCCAGCGTGCGCGAAGCCCTGCCGAATTCGAATGTTAAAAAGGGCGACGTTGTGAAGGCGGTTGTCGTTCGCATCCGTAGAGACACGCAGCGCCCCGACGGCACGACGATCCGCTTCGACAGCAACTCGGCCGTCCTGATCAACAACAACAAGGAGCCGCGCGGCACCCGAATTTTCGGGCCCGTGCCCCGGGAACTGCGCGACAAGGGCTTCATGCGCATTCTCTCTCTGGCGCCGGAAGTGGTATAGGAATCGAACCATGAATATTCGCAAGAACGATACTGTGCTCGTCATCCGCGGCAAGAACGCCGGACAGCGGGGACGCGTCCTCGAGGTTCAGCGCAAGAAGGATCGCGTGCTGGTCGAGGGGCTCAACATGATGAAGCGCCACACGAAGGCCGGCAGCCGCACGCAGGCGGGCGGCATTGTGGAGCGCGAAGCGCCCATCCACATCTCGAACGTCGTGCCCTGGTGCGACGCGGTCAACGGCCCCTCGAAGATCGTGATGAAGACGCTGGAAAACGGCACCCGTGTGCGGGCGTGGAAAATCAACGGCGAAACATTGGACGACTAATCTCCGGCGCCCCGCGCGGAAACAAGAATTCGAGGAGTGGCATACGATGCCGTCAGCACTCAAGATTAAGTATCAAGACACCATTCGCGTTCAGCTCCAGGAGGAGCTCAAGATCACGAACGTGATGAAGGTCCCCCAGATCGAGAAGGTGGTGGTCAACATGGGCGTGGGCGACGCGATCGCCGATGCGCGCCTTCTGGACGCCGCGGTGGAGGACCTGGCCCAGATCACGGGCCAGCACCCCAGCGTGCGCGTGGCGCGGAAGTCCATCTCGAATTTCAAGCTGCGCGAAGGCGCGAAGATCGCCTGCATGGTCACCCTGCGCGGCGACCGCATGTACGAGTTCATGGATCGCCTGTTCAACATCGCCATGCCGCGCATCCGCGACTTCCGCGGGGTGTCGCCCAAGGCCTTCGACAAGTTCGGCAACTACACGCTGGGCTTGCGCGAACAGACGATCTTCCCGGAGGTGGATCAGGACAAGTCCGATCGCGCCCGGGGCATGAACGTGACCTTCGTGGTTAAGAATACAGATTCGGCCGATGAGAGCCGTGAACTTTTGCGTAAACTGGGCATGCCCTTCGCCAACTAGCGGCGCCGTTTCAGGAGATTACCGTGGCTAAGAAATCGATGATTGAGAAGTGCAAGCGCCCGCCGAAGTTCCAGGTGCGGGCGTACAGCCGGTGCCGCGCCTGCGGCCGGCCGAAGGCCTTTATCCGCAAGTACCAGATCTGCCGCATCTGTTTCCGGACGCTGGCGCTTGAAGGCAAGCTGCCCGGCGTGACGAAGTCGAGTTGGTAAGGAACCGCCGCGCGGGACGCGCGGGGACGAATAAGGATTGAATGACCCATGTCAATGAGTGATCCCATCGCCGATCTGCTGACCCGCGTTCGCAACGCGGCCCAGGCGCGGCAAGCAACGGTCGACGTGCCGTCCTCGAAGCTCAAGGCGGAGATCTGCCGGGTGCTGAAGGAAGAGGGCTACATCAGCGAGTACACCATCGTCGCAGAGCCCCTTCCCGGTTCCATCCGCATCCACCTGAAGTACGCCCGGGACCGCCGGAGCGTCGTCCAGGGCCTCAAGCGGGTGAGCAAGCCGAGCTTGCGCGTCTATGTCGGCAGCCAGGAAATCAAGCCGGTCTGCAGCGGCCTGGGCATCTCGATCCTCAGCACTTCCGAAGGCGTGATGACGGGCAAGAAGGCGCGGAACGCGAAAGTCGGCGGCGAAGTCATTTGCGAAGTGTGGTAATCGCGGGCCGTACGCCCCGGTTGGTGCAAGAAAAAATTCCCGGCCCGCAGGGGCCGCATGTGAAAGGATAAGGTCGTGTCGCGAGTAGGTAACCTTCCCGTGCCCGTACCCGAAGGGGTCAAGTGCGAGCTGAAAAACAGCACGCTGACCGTTACGGGCCCCAAGGGCAAGCTGGAGCAGACATTTCAGCCGTCTATCGGTATTGAGATAGCGGATGGCGAGATCGTCATCAGCCGCAGTTCCGATGATCGCCAGGTGCGCGCCTTCCAGGGCCTGACCCGCGCGCTGATTAACAATATGGTGCTGGGGGTCTCCCAGGGCTACGAGCGTACGCTCCAGATCGAAGGCGTGGGTTACCGCGCTTCGCTGCAGGGCCAGAACCTGCACCTGCTGCTCGGGTACAGCCATCCGATTCACGTGACGCCGCCCCAGGGCATCAGCTTCGCGGTCGAGGGCACGCAGATCATCAAGATCGCGGGCATCGACAAGCAGCAGGTGGGCCAGGTCGCCGCCGATGTGCGCGCTTTCCGCAAGCCGGAGCCGTACAAAGGCAAGGGCATCCGCTACCAGGGTGAGCAAGTCCGCCGCAAAGTTGGTAAATCCGGCTCCAAGTAAACAGATTCAACGGCTTTTCCGCAGGGCGACCGGGTTGGGTGAACCCGCCGGGACCTGCACGAAAGGGATACCATGGCCAGTAAGACGAATTACAACAAGGTGTTGTTGGAACGGCGCAAGCGCCGGGTGCGCAAGCGCATCAGCGGCACCACGGAACAGCCCCGCCTTCGCGTGAGCCGTTCGACGAAGCACATTTACGCGCAGATCATCGACGACACGACCGGCCTCACCATCGCCGCGGCGTCCTCGCTGGCGCTTAAAATCAATGGCGGCAACATCGACGCCGCCAAGGCGGTGGGCAAGTCCCTGGCGGAGAAGGCCAAGGAAAAGAATGTTGGCAAAGTATGTTTTGACCGAGGCGGACTTCTCTATCATGGCCGTGTAAAGGCCCTCGCCGAAGCAGCGCGTGAAACGGGTCTTCAATTCTAGGAGCATTCTCTTGAGCACAGAGCGTGGCAACAAACGAGAAAAGCGCAGTCGCGATAATCAGGAAAAAGAGAGCGAATTCATCGAGCACGTGGTGAAGATCTACCGCGTTGCGAAGGTGGTTAAAGGCGGCCGTCGCTTCAGCTTCAGCGCCATCGTGGTGGTGGGCGACGGCAATGGCCGCGTCGGTGCCGCGATGGGCAAGGCCACGGAAGTGCCCAATGCCATTCGCAAGGCGATCGACCGCGCCCGCAAGGACATGGTCCGGGTGCCGATTGTCAACACGACCGTGCCCCATCAGGTGCTCGGCCAGTCCGACTCGGCGGCGGTGCTGATGAAGCCCGCCTCTCTGGGTACGGGCATCGTGGCCGGCGGCGCCGTGCGCGCCGTTGTGGAAGCCGCGGGCTACCAGAACATTCTCACCAAGTCCCTTGGTTCGAACAACGCCACCAACGTGGTGTGGGCGGCCATTGAAGGCTTGAAGTCCCTCAAGACCGCCGAGCAGATTGCCGCCATGCGCGGGCTCGAGGTCGCGGACATCCTGTAATAAACCGGGCCGGCGCCACCTTGCGCGCCTTGCACTGAAGAAAGAATCGATCCCATGGAATTACATGATCTGAAGAGCACCCCGGGCGCCCGTAAGAATCGGAAGCGCATCGGTCGCGGCCCGGGCTCCGGCCAGGGCAAGACCGCCGGCAAGGGCCACAAGGGCGCGAAGGCGCGTACCGGTTACTCCCGTACGCTGGGCTTCGAGGGCGGCCAGACCCCGCTTCACCGCCGCCTGCCGAAGCGCGGCTTCAACCATGAAAGCCGATCGCCTTTCGCGATTATCAATCTGGACACCATCGAAGCCGCGTACGAATCCGGCGCGGAGATCACCACGGAAGGCCTCGTGAAGGCCGGCCTGGCCAAGTCGGCCAAGGGCGGCGTGAAGGTGCTGGGCCGCGGCGAAGTGACCAAGAAGCTGAATCTGAAGGTTCAGGCCATTTCTCCGGCCGCGCAGGAGAAGATCGTTGCCGCCGGCGGCACCGTCGAGCTCATTGATACCGTCGCTCCCGTGGCCGCTGACGCCCAGGCGCAGGCCGAGTAAGGAGTAGCAGGGTGTCCGAGCCTATCGAAGCTTTCAAGAATGCCTTTAGAATTCCCGAGCTGAAGCAGCGCATCATTTTTTCGCTGGTCATGCTCGCGGTTTACCGTCTTGGCTGCCACATCCCCGCCCCCGGCGTGGACGGCGGCGCTTTGGCGGAGAAGATCGGTGGCGGAGGCAGCATCCTGGGCTTCTACGATATGTTCACGGGACAGGCCTTCTCCAACGCCACCGTGTTCGCGCTGGGCATCATGCCGTACATCACGGCTTCGATTATCCTGTCCCTGTTGATCCCGGTGATCCCCTCCCTCGAAGCGCTCCAGAAAAGCGGTCAGGAAGGTCAGAAAAAGATCACCGAATACACGCGCTATGGCACCATTGTGCTTTGCCTCGTTCAGAGTGTGGCCATCGGCTTCTTTCTCCAGGGGCAGGGCGCGGAAATCGTACCCAATCCGGGCATCGGCTTCCTGTTCATGTGCGTGATCACCTTCACCACGGGCACCGCCTTCATCATGTGGCTCGGCGAGCAGATCAGCGAGCACGGCATCGGAAACGGCATCTCGCTCATCATCTTCGCGAGCATCATTTCCTCCATGCCCGCCGCCATCGTCAACCTGTTCCGCATGATTGGCAACGGCCAGATCAACATCTTCGTGGCCATCGTGCTCGTCTTCCTGATGGTCGTCGTGGTCATGGGCGCGATTCTGGTCACCACCGGCCAGCGCCGCATCCCCGTCCAGTATCCGCGCCAGGTCAAGGGCCGTCGCGTGATGGGCGGCCAGCGCTCCTACCTGCCGCTGCGCGTCAACCAGGCCGGCGTTATTCCGATTATCTTCTCGAGTTCCCTGCTCATGCTTCCCGGCATGATCGGCCAGGGCATCTCGAATGTGACCATCGCCAGCATCATCAACAACATCGCCAGCCCGAATTATCTGATCCACAATGTGCTTTACGCCGTGCTGATTATCTTCTTCTCCTTCTTCTACACCGCCATCACCTTTAACCCGGTGGAACTTGCGGACAACATGAAGAAGTACGGCGGCGTGATCGTGGGGGTGCGTCCCGGCAAAGCCACGGCGGACTATCTTAACCGGGTCATGACGCGAATCACTCTGGTGGGTTCGCTGTTCCTGACGGCGGTCGCACTGCTGCCCTCCATTGTGTACGTGGTGCTGAATGTTCCGGACTGGACCATCGTGCAGTTCTTCGGCGGCACCAGCCTCCTGATTCTGGTCGGTGTGGCGCTGGATACGATCAAGCAGATCGAGCAGCACCTTACCATGCGCCACTATGACGGCTTCTCGGGCAAGGGCGGCGGTCGTATCCGCTCCCGCCGGGGTGGCTGATAGGGGCCCACGGGCTCCGGGTATTTGAAAGTTAAATCCGAGCGAGACTTTTGTTAGTCCGTTAGTATACAATACCTGCCGTTTGACCGAAAGGGATATCGGGAGGAGTTCCACCACCAACAAGGGACGCGGCCCGGTGGGCTGTGTTATGTAGCGATGATTTCGGTCCGTAGTGAACGGGAAATTGACCTCCTCCGCGAGGCCAACCAGATAGTGGCGCGGGTGCACGACTCCCTGCGCGCGCTGGTAAAGCCCGGTGTCACGACGGCCGAGTTGGACGTCGCGGCCGAGGAGATAATCCTGGAGGCGGGTGCGAAGCCGGCCTTCAAGGGCTACCACGGCTACCCGGCGTCCACGTGCATTTCGGTGGACGAAGTCATCGTCCACGGGATTCCCGGCGACCGCGTCATCCGCGAGGGTGAGGTGGTCAGCATCGACGTCGGTGTGATGTACAAAGGTTATTTCGGCGACGCCGCCGTGACCTGGCCCTGCGGCGAGGTGGACGAGAATCGGCGGAAGTTATTGGAGACTACGGATCAGGCGCTGGCGCAGGCTATCAAAGCCGCTGCCGCCGGCAACTATCTGCGCGACATCGGGCGCGCCGTGGAAGCGGTGTGCAACCCGATGAACTATGGTATTGTCCGGGATTTCGTGGGCCATGGCATCGGTACGTCGATGCACGAGGAGCCCCAGATTCCGAATTTTGACACGGGCCAAAAGGGTCCCCGGTTGAAGGCGGGCATGGTGCTCGCGATAGAGCCCATGGTGAACCTGGGCACCGAGAAGGTCAAGGTATTGAAAGACGGCTGGACCGCGGTGACCGCGGATGGCAAGCCGAGTGCGCATTTCGAGCATAGCATCGTGGTGCGGGAAGGTGGCGGCGAGATATTGTCGGATTCCAAGATAAACATCTGGGGACAACAGAAGGCGTCGTAGTCAGGCGGCCGTAGCACTTCGTGTGCGCGCCCCAAGGAGAATGAAGATGAAAGTGCGCAGTTCAGTAAAAAAGATTTGCGAGAAATGCAAGATCATCCGGCGTCACGGCCGGGTCCGGGTCATCTGTGAGAACCCGAAGCATAAACAGCGCCAGGGCTAATCTGGCGCGGCCCCCCCAGCCGTACAGCGTTAATTAGGAGATATACAGAGATGGCTCGAATTGTAGGCATAGACCTTCCCCGTGAGAAGCGGGTAGAGGCCGGGTTGCAGTCGATTTATGGTATCGGCTTGACGCGTGCCCGCCAGCTTCTTGAGAAGACCGGCATCAGCCCGGACACGCGCGTCCGCGATCTGACCGACGAGGAAGTGAACCTGCTTTCGTCGACGATCCAGGCGACCGTCAAGGTGGAAGGCGACCTCCGCCGCGAGATTTCCGCCAATATCAAGCGCCTCATGGAAATCAACTGCTACCGCGGCCAGCGCCACAAGAAGGGCCTGCCCGTTCGCGGCCAGCGGACGAGCACCAACGCCCGTACCCGCAAGGGCCCGCGCAAAATGGCCGTTAAGAAGAAATAATACGACTGCCAGTCAACCTTGATGCCAAAGGAGGCACCGTCACGTGGCGAAAGAAAAACGTAAGTCCAAGAACAAGAAGCGCCGTATCACGCTGAGCGCTACTTCGGGCGTCGCACATATCCAGGCGACTTTCAACAATACCATTGTGTCCATCACCGACCCGCAGGGCAACGTCATTGCCTGGTCGAGCGCCGGGCAGGTGGGCTTTTCCGGTTCCCGCAAGAGCACGGCCTTCGCCGCTCAGTTGAGCGCCGAACAGGCGAGCCAGAAGGCGCTGGAACTGGGCCTCAAGGAAGTGCGCGTCTATGTGAACGGCCCCGGCGCCGGTCGCGAGTCCGCCATCCGCGCCATCCAGGCGGCCGGGCTGGCCGTCTCCCTGATCAAAGACGTGACCCGCGTTCCCCACAACGGGTGCCGTCCTCCGAAGCGGCGCCGCGTCTAATCCGGCGCGTAGTCTGCTTTGGGTATTGACCGTGGCACCTTGGCGTTGGCGTATGCCGGGGCTGTTTACAAGCGTGAGTCCTGAAAGGCGTGGATAGATGATAGCAAAAGAATTTACGATTCCCAGATACGTAAAGATCGACGATGATACGAGCGGAAAGTACTCACGCATAACAGTGGAACCTTTCGAGCGCGGGTACGGCACCACCGTGGGGAATTCCCTGCGCCGCGTCCTGCTCGCTTCGCTGCAGGGTACGGCCGTGACCGCGATCCGTATCGAAGGCATCAGCAACGAGTTCTCCGCCATTCCCGGATGCCGGGAAGACGTGACCGAGGCCGTGTTGAACCTGAAGAAGTGCGATATCCTGCTGGACCGCGAGGAGCCGCTGATCTTTACGTTCAGCTACAGCGGCGAAGGCGAGATTACCGTCGGCGAGATCTTCAAGGATCAGCCCCTGATTAAAGTGTTTAACCCCGAACACGTAATTCTGACTTCCACCTCCAAGTCCACCAAGCTGGAGATGGAGATTAAAGTCGCCCGCGGTCGCGGCTATTTGACCGCCGAGCACTTCGAGCTGGAACACGCCCCGATCGACACGATTTACCTGGACGCGAATTTTTCGCCGGTGAAGAAGGTCAATTTCCAGGTGGAAGACGCCCGCGTAGGCCAGACCACCGACTATGATCGCCTGCTGCTGGACATCTGGACCAATGGATCCATTACCCCCGAAGGCGCACTGGAAGAGGCGGCGACGCTCCTGATCAACCACCTGCGCATCTTCGTGAAGCAGGAACAGGAAGGCGACGAGCACGGCGGCGGCGACAGCCCGGAAGATCCCGAGCTGGTGCGCACCCTCTCCCGCACGGTGGATGAGCTGGAGTTGAGCGTGCGCGCCGCGAACTGCCTCAAGGCCGCGAACATCCGCACCATCGGCGATCTGGTTGCCCGTGAAGAGAGCGAGATGCTCCAGTTCCACAACTTCGGCAAGAAGTCACTCGATGAAATTAAGGCCCTTCTCGACTCGATGGGCATGTCCCTTGGAATGAATGTCGGATCCGCCGCTGCCGCCGTAAGCATACCGGCGCCGGTCTCCGAAACCGATACTGATGAGGATGAATAATCATGCGCCATCGTAAAGCAGGCCGGCGCCTCGGTCGGGACATGTCCCACCGCAAGGCCACGTTGAAGAGCCTGGCTGTTGCACTTTTCCACCACAACGCGATCGAGACCGGCCACCTTAAGGCCAAGGAGCTCCGGATCTTCGCCGAGCCGATCATCACCCTCGCCAAGGTGGACACGGTGGCCAATCGCCGCCGCGCTTTCGCCAAGCTGCGCGACAATGAGGCCGTGTCGAAGCTCTTCAACACGATCGGCCCGGCCTTCGCCGAGCGTCCCGGTGGTTACACCCGGATCCTCCGCCTGGGCAACCGCGTCGGTGATGCGGCCCCCATGGCCCGCATCGAGCTCGTCGGACTTGGCGAGTACAGCGACGACTGATTCGCCCTCGGGTGACCCCAATGACCCCTCGGGAGCAGCGCGATGTTGCGCTGCTCCCTTTTTGTGTTCGGCGCCGCCCCGGCGGTGTCGGGGCCACCACCGGGCGCCGGGCCGGTTGCGGAGCCCGTTTGTATCTTGCCGAACCCTCGTATAGAATACGACGTGAACCGGCCCCTTCCGGGAGCGGTACACCCGTTCCCGAATTCTGGAGAGCCTGACCCATGGCCAAGCTGCCCTTTGCCCTGCAACTCTACTCCGTCCGCGGCCCCCTGGAGACGGATTTAAACGCCACACTCCAGCGCGTCAAGGCCATCGGCTACGATCACGTGGAAACGGCGGGACTGCACGGCCATTCGGCGGCACAGTTTGCGGCATCGCTCGCCGACGCGGGGCTGCACGCGATCTCGGCCCACGTGGCCTATGAGCGCTGCGCGGCGGATGTGGACGAGGTAATTGGCGAGTGCCGGACGCTGGGCGTTCAGTGGGCGGTGATTCCGTGGCTCAGCCCGGAAGAGAATCGCACCGCGGAAGACTGGCGGGCCCGCGCGGCGGCGATGGCGTTTTTTGGCGCGCGTTTTCGCGCGGCGGGGATTTCCCTGTGCTACCACAACCACACCCATGAATTCGAAACCGAGGAAGGGAAGACCTTCTTCGATCTGATTTTTGAAACGGCCGCACCGGAAAGCCTGCTGGTCCAGCTCGATGTCGGCTGGGCGCACTATGCGGGCGTCGATCCCGTGGCCCTCCTCAAGGTCCACGCGGGCCGGGTTCCCCTGATTCACGTCAAGGATGTGAAGATGCGGGTGGCGGGAGAGGCCCCGGTTCCAACGGAACTGGGAAACGGGGCGACGCGATTCGCGCCTGTCTTCAAGGTTGCGGGCGATACCGGAGTACAGTGGTTGATCGTGGAACAAGATGAGTCCATGCGGGATCCATTGGAGAGCGCCCGACTGAACGCGGCCTACATGCGCGTTCATGTTTATTGAGTCGGGCGCCCGGCGATGTCCGATCGGCCCTTCGAGCGGTAGATTAGTCCAATACGGTAGAAATGCAGGCAAATGAGTAGTGGGTTAAGATTTAGGAATGTCTCCCCGGCGTGGCCGGTGTTCTCCTGGAGCGCCCACGCCCGGCTGTGGATTCTTGCCGTGCTGCTCGCGGGTTGCTCTCCGAAGGTGGGCGTTCAGGGTCTGGTATACAACATTCAGGGAGAGCCCCTTCCGGGGGTTTCGGTCCGCGTCGAGCAACTCGGGGCTTTCGGCGTCAGCAACGGCAACGGTATATTCGGGAAGCGCCCCAACACCCTCTCCGTTCCACCGGGCACGTGGGAGCTGGCCTATTTTAAGACCGGCTTCACGACGGTCCGCCAGAACATCACCACCGGCGACGGCAGGACCCTGGAGGCGCCGCCCGTGCAACTGTGGCCCCTGCCCTCGGCCAAGGGCGTATACGCCATGGAGGGTCTCCGCTACGATTCCTTCACCCGCGTGTCGCCCGAGCGCTACCTTCGTGAAAACAAGACCCCCGTTTTTGGTACCAGGCTCGCGCCCGAGTTGAAGCTCACCGCGGCGCCCTCCATGATCATCAGCCACCGCATGGCCACCTACGACTGGCAGTTGAGCCGCCTCGAAGAGGTGACGGTGCTGCGGGAAGGCTTCGAAGCGCCAGCTGCCGATGAGAAGCCCAAAGAGGGCGCGGAAAGCCGCACCGAAACCATCTGGGCCGCTTCGGTCCGGCTCCCCGTTCAAGTGGTCGCCATCGACGAGCCGGAGCAGCAGCTCTGGCGGATCAGCCCCTCCGTAGAGTTGGGACCGGGGCGCTATGCCGTTCACTGGGGCGCTCTGGATGGCGACCCCGGAACAGAGCCCTCGGCCTATTTGCTGCAGATTGTCGATCCCAACGCGCCCCCGGAGCCCGCGGAAGGGGATGAGTCGCAGTCCGGTCCGGCGGAAGAAGAGACCCCCGAAGAAGAAATGGAAGTCACAGAAGAGGCGCTCGAGACTGAGTTGCCCGCGGCGGAAAGCGCCACAACCGAGTAACACCGATCGCCCGTCGTTCACGGGGCAGGCGGAGCCGCGGCGGCCGGCCGCCACCGTGACGCGCCATGGAGAACCCAATGAAGAATCAATATGTAAATGCCCTTCAGGAGGGCGATGTCGTAAACGACATCTTCATCGCCACCCGAAACGACCTGCGCGCCAAGCAGGATGGCGGCAAATTCCTGGGCATGGTATTCAAGGATCGAACCGGCGAAATCGGGGGCATCCTGTGGAACAATGCCGCGGACGTATCGCGCCAGTTCAAAGTGGGGGACGTGGTCAATGTCAAAGGCAAAGTAAATTCCTACCAGGGCCGTCTCCAGCTTCAGGTGGAGCGCGTGCTGCCCCTGCGCGACGGCGAGTACGATGTGGCCGACCTCGTCTACACGCCCGACGACACCCAGAACGATCTTGCCGCCCTGCGCGGTATCCTGGATTCCCTCCGGAACCCGTGGATTCAGCAACTGCTTCAGAGCTTCTGGGCGGACGCGGACTTTATCGCCCGATTCACCGCCGCCGCCGCCGCCAAGAAGTGGCACCATGAATACCGGGGCGGCCTGGTGCGCCACACCTATGAGATGTGTCGCATCGCCGAAACCATGTGCGAGCTCTATGCCGATGTCGACCGCGATGTGCTACTGGCCGGGATATTCCTGCATGACCTGGGCAAGCTGGACGAGATGACCCACGATCTGTGCGTGGAATACACCACGCCGGGCCGCCTGATCGGCCACGTGCAGATGGGCGCCGACATGGCCAATGCCCGGATCAATGGGATCGAAGGATTCCCCGAGAATCTGCGCCTTCAGATCATTCACTGCATTCTTTCTCATCATGGCGAGCTCCAGTATGGCTCGCCCGTCGTTCCGAAAACCCTCGAAGCGATCATCCTCCACCACATCGACAATCTGGACGCCCAGGCCGCGGCCTACTCCCGAATCGCCCACGAGTCGCGCGACAAGAACCAGGCCTGGTCGGAGTACATGCCCCTGATTGACCGCATGATCTGGACCAAGGAAGGATAGGAGCGGCGCAACGCCGCACACCCGCCATGAAACTACGCGTCTGCATTCTGGCCCGGGAAAGTCTTCTCAGTTGGCCCTGCTACTTCCTGAACGCTTTTCGGGAACAGTGCGACGTGATCAGTATCGGCGCGGCGGCTAAACGGGAGAACCACGATTTTCCCGACTGGGAGGCGGTGGAGAAATACATCGTCCGGAACGATATCATCAGCGACGATCTGGACGCGGTGAACCTGCTGGAACTGCTTCCCGAAGGATGGAATCCCGACCTGGTGGTTGTAATTCAATCGGGCGCGGGGATTGTCACCGGGATCACCGAACTGGGTTGCCCCACGGCCTATCTTTCCATCGACACGTGGCACGATCCCCGGGAGTTCGTTCACGCTCACCAGTATGACTTTGTTTTTGTCGCCCAGAAGGGCATGGTGAAGTACATGCGCCGGGCCGGGTGCTGCCGCGCTTTCTGGCTGCCCCTGGGCTGCGATCCGCGCTTCCACTACGCGGCCAAAGGCGAGGCGAAGTTCGATATCGGATTCGTGGGCAGCACCCACTTCATGGTCAACCGCCAGCGCGTCGCCCGGCTCAAGGTGCTCGAAGAGCACTTCAACCTGGGCTTCACCTTTGGCCTGGGTTGCGAAGAGATGGCCGAGGCCTACAGCCAGACCCGCCTTATTTTCAACGCGAGTATCGCCAAAGACGTCAACATGCGCGTCTTCGAAGCGCTGGCCACCGGGAAACCCCTGATCACGAACCGCGAGGCGGAGGCCAATGGGCTCTTCGAGCTCTTCGAAGAGGGCAGGCACCTCATCACCTATACGGACGATGACCTGGTGGCGCAGGTGCAACGCTGCCTCGACAACCCCGAGTGGGCCGCGGAAATCGGCGCGGAGGGTCGCCGGGAGGTGCTGGAGAAGCACACCTATTCCCACCGCGTAAGCGAAATGCTGGCGCTCCTCCGGGAGTACATGCCCGACCTCGGGACACGCCCCGTCGCTCGCTTTAAGCCGGGCAAGCGCGTGGCCGAATTCGTGCCCTTTGGCACGCGCCGCCTCCTGGACGTGGGTATGGGCCTGGACACCAGCCGCGTCGCCCTGCGGCGTCGGGGCGTGGAGCACGTCGCCGCCGTGGCCCTGACATCGGAACTGCTCGAACAACGGGGGAAATCCTACGATGCGGCGGGCCTGCTCGCGGAAGGCATCGCTGCGCCTGAACCGCCCTACGACGCGGTGCTCTGGTCGCGGCCGCTTTCTCACGGCATCGCGCTGGACGAGGTGCTGAAACGATCGGCGTCGCTGCTGGTGGAGGGCGGGCGCGTGCTGATCACCTTCGAAGACGGCGAACTACGGGAGCTCGCGGGCGAACTGAGCTTCGGCGGGCTGTTTCGCTGGCTCTTTCCCCTGGGCTACAAGTTGCTCGTGTGGCGCCGCAGTTCGGACGATTCCGACTATCACCTCATCACGGCCTGCCAGTTTACCTGTCCCACGGACGATGTGATTGCGCAACTCTATGTGGAGTTTCCGGTCAACGGCGTCAGTACAGACCCAGGGATTCGGATCAAGGACGTCCCAGAAGCCGATTCACCAGACGCTGAACATCCGTAGACGAAACCCCGCCGCCGTCGACATCTGCACGCGCGTCGGGCGCGATGCCGAGGAGGGCGTTGATTGCGGCCTGCAGATCCACCGCGTCGATGCTTCCATCGCCGTTCACGTCGCCCTGCGACAGCGCCACGTCCAGGCGCGTGGCCTCGCCTTCGCCCACCAGCGCGGGGCCGGCCGCGTAGGGGATATAGCCCGGAGCCTCAACCGTGATCGCGTAACTTCCCGCCTTTAGCAGGCGGTGGTAATCCCCGACCTCGGGATCCGTGAACACCGGCTGGGGATTGTCGTCCACGCGCACGGTCGCCGGCAGGGGCGCGCCGGTCACGCTATCCGTCACCACGCCGCGAAGTCCCCGGCGCACCCAGGCCAGATAGGTCGTCATGGAATCCCGGTTGTCCTCCCAGAATGAAAGCAGCGTGCGGGCGGCGGGCGTCTTCAGACTCGATATCTCCATCGTGATGTCGATCGCGCCCGTAAAGCGGTAATGCCAGTCCTGCATCCCTCCGGTCACGCTGTACCAGGCGGATCCATTGCTGATGCCGCCGGGGAAGGATACGCTGGAGAGCAGGGCCGGGTTGGTTGCCGCGTAGTCGGCGGAGATATCGCGCATGAGCGCGTCGTCCGGCGTGGGCGCGTCGCTGCCGCTGGGCACGCCGGGAATGAAGTCATAGGGGTAATTGATCACCAGCGCGCCTCCGTGGAAGTTCGCCAGGAGGGAGAGGCTCCGCTCAGCGCTCCAGTTCATCACGTGGGCCACTTCCGGCTGGCGCCCGGCGGTCGACATGGCCTCGGTGAGCAGGGTGCCGCTGAACTGGTTGGGATACTCGGGGAAGACGCGATTCAAATCCTCATCATTCGCGTTCCAGCGGATGCCCATTTCATAACCGTCGGGATTCATCAGGGGAACGAGCCAGATCTCCGTATCGTCGATCCAGGCCGTGATGGTTTCGTCGGCGCCATAGCCGTCGAGCAGCATCTCCAGGAAATTCAGGCAGAGCACCGTGCCCACCTTTTCATCGCCGTGCATGGTCGAAATATACGCGAATTCCGGTTCGTCCTCTTCCACGCCGGGCTGATCGGATATCTGGATGGCCCACAGTTCCCGCCCCTGCACCGACTGCCCGAGGGAGATCAGCCGCGAGATTCCGGGGTGCGCTTCCACAGCCGCGGCCAGGGTCTCGCCCAGTTCCACATAGCTCGGATAGCCGTCCAGTTGTTTGTCGGCATCGGGCTGTATGGCGAGTATGCGGTGGGGGATTCCCGCATTGAGGAAATCCCGCCAGTGGCTGTGGTGCACATAGGCGCGCACGTCGCCCCCGTCGAAATGATCGATCACGCCACCCGCATCCTCCGTGCGGAGTATCGTGCCATAATCGGCCCCCGGCAGCGTCACGATATAGGTGGTGTGGTCCGCGGGCGGCGCGGCCCCGACGCGGTCCACCGGCCAGAGCAACGCCACGGCGACCGCCGCGGCCCGCAGGAAGCTTTCAGGGTTGAGAAGGGCTCTCAAGTCAGCATACATCACAGGAACAGGTCTCTCGGTTCATCCACCAGGTCACCATTTGCGCGCCAACGACGATCTCAATCGTGAGCCTATTGTACCCCATCCACCACCACGTGGAAGGTGTAGTTCGCCGACTCGCCCGACTTCGTGGTGAGCGCCAGGGAGACGGCGTGCCGGCCCGGTTCCGTGTAGGTGTGTTCGACCCGCGCGTCTTTCGATTTCGTGCCGTCGCCGAAGTCCCACTGCACTTTTTTCAGCAGTTCCTGTGTGTTGTAGGGCGCGGAAGCACCCACGGGGAAGCGCTCGGAAAGCGTGACCGGCAGGCGGCCGGCCGGACTGAGGATGAGATCATGCACGTTGAAGGTGCGGGCCTCTCCGGATTTGACGCTGATATCGCGGCCCACATCGCGAAAGCCGATGGGCGCAACCCCGGCAAGGATATTGCCCATGGCGGATATCGTCACTTCGTACTTTGCCGGGTCGCAATAGGCGAGCACCACGGCCTCCGCCTCGGCCAGGTGGGGCAGGTTGCTCGGATAGCCCAGCAACACCACAACCACCCTGGCGCCTTTCTCCTGCAGGGCGCGCACCAGCCGCACCTGCCCTTCCGGGCGGTCCGTGTCGGTGAAGATGCACACCACCGTGCGGATACCCCGGATGTGGCTGGTGATCCGCTCGATCTCGAAATCACCAATCTCGCCGATGTGCCGCGCGGTCGTGATGAGCTGCTGGGATATGGGCTTGAAATGTTCTTCCAGGCCTTTGGTCAATATTTCCACGCCCACCGTGCCCGTCACCCCCACCGGCATGGAGGCGTTCTTGCTCAGCGGCAGGATGCCGCCCCGGTTCTGGACGACAGTGATCGCCTGGTTTTCAATCGCCTGAACCCGTTTGGCCAGTTGCTTCTGCTTGTCCAGTCCCGCCGATTTTCGTTCGCTGCCCGCCACCTGTGAGAGCAGGGTGGCGAACTTGTACTCCAACACCCGCTTCAGCGCTTCGTCAATCCGGGATTCCTCCAGGCGCTTCTCCGCAACCGCCAGCACAATATTGTCCACCGCGCGCATTTCCGTGTTGCCCGCGCCGTTCCAGTAGATCATGTCCGCGCCGTTCTTCAGCGCGCGAATGGCCGCCTCCGCCGGATCGAGGATCCCCGCCACGTCCTGGGAATCCATGGGGCCCGCCAGGATGATGCCCTCGTAGCCCAGTTCCTTGCGGAGCAATCCGCTCAGTACCGCCTCGGAAACGCAGGCCGGCGGGCTCGCGGGGTCGAGCGTGGGCACCAGGGTGTTGCCCACGTGAATCAGCGGGGCCTTGGCCTCGATCGCTCGGATGTACGGAACGAGGTCTTTCTCTTTGAGCAGCGTAGAGGGCGTCAGCAATACTGCCGACGATTTCTTTTGACGGTTCGTGCCGCCGCCGGGAAAGCCCAGCGGAACCGTCACGATACCGTACTCGTCGAAGACTTTCCGGAAGATCGTGTAGGTATTGCCGATAAATTCCACATCGCTGCCCAGGCTGTACACCGTGCCCTCGGCCGAGGAAAGCGTCGGCGCCAACTCCAGCGAAGGCCCCAGATGCAGATTGAACCCCATTGCGGAAAGATGGTCCGCCATAAGCTCCGCCAGCGCCGTCGTCGTCGACGGGTCGTTCGCCGCCGCCAGGGAAAGGGGAGAAGGGAGCTGGATGAACTCGCTTAATTCATCCCGCTCCACGCGGGTCAGGCGATAGAGATTGGTGCCGACCCAGAGGGGCACACCGGAGATCTGCTGCACGCCGCGCAATTTGGCCACATACACCGCCGCGAAAGCCGGTTTCAGGACCTTCGGAATGATCGCCGCGCCGGGTGTGTAGGCCTTCAGGTAGGCCAGGTCCGGAGGATTGGGCGTGTGGGAGCCCGACATGGTCACCACCATCAGTTGGGCCACTTTTTGCTGCAGGGTCATGTTGGCCAGGGCAAAGCCCAGGGGATCCGCCTGCTGCGCGATTTCCGGCACCGCCGGTGCGGCCTCCAGTTCGGGCACGCTGTCCACGATGCCGGGCGCCGCCTCCGTCGCGGGCGTTTCCGCAGCCGGCGCCGGGTTGGACTCCAGTATTCCGGGGGCCGCGGCGCGCTTTCCCTTCTGGGCCTGGGCCGTACAGGCCACAGCCGCACTCAACAGCACCGCAAGTAGAAATCGAATCATGCTGACCATCCTTCTTGGTTCACTGCCGCGATTCTAACAGAATGCGGAGGGAGACAGTAGCCAACGGGCGCCTTTCGATCCGTAATTCACTATGCTCAATTCACCATTCTAGACCTGAGCTATCCCCAGTTTGGTGCAGCCTGTGCGGTGGCCAGTATTTTGAGTGCATCCACGGCGTCCGATATTTTCT
>JAEUWI010000084.1 GCA_016791475.1 Candidatus Hydrogenedentota bacterium | reverse complement strand
ATCAACTATCAACTATCAACTATCAACTATCAACTATCAACTATCAACTATCAACTATCAACTATCAACTATCAACTGCCAAACTTCTTGATTGTTCCGCCGTCTTCTGATTAAATTGTCCGATTCATTGCCGTCCCTGTCTGGCGTGCTCCGCACCTGGTTGGGGTTTCGGCTCCCCCCCCTCTACACTTGGAGAAGAGCACCATGAAGAAAATGTTGATGATGGCCGCAGTGGGCCTGGCACTCCTGCCCTTTGCAGCGACAGCAAAAGACGACGGCGTGTCCCTGTTTGACGGTAAGACCTTGAATGGCTGGATCCAGAAGAATGGTACCGCAACCTATGTCGTCAAGGACGGCACGGTACTCGGCACGACGGCAGAAGGCAGCCCGAACTCCTTCCTTTGCACAGAGAAGGAATACGGCGACTTCGAACTGACGGTCGAGGTCAAGCTGAACAACAACGAACTGAACTCCGGCATCCAGATTCGCTCCACGACCGCCGCGCCGGAAGGCGACGCGAAGTTCGGTCGAGTCAACGGACCGCAGGTGGAAATTGAGGCGGCGGGCGCCGAGGGCGCTCAGGCCGGCTATATCTACGGCGAGGCTTGCGGCGGCTGGATGACGGCGGACGCGGAAGCGAAGCGCTCCAAGGCCTTCCAGGATGGCGATTGGAACGAGTATCGCATTGTCGCCAAAGGCGCGCGCATCCAGACGTGGATCAATGGCGAGGCGGTGGAAGATCTGACAGACGAAGCCAAGTTCCAGAGCCACACCAAGGGCTTCATCGCGTTGCAGGTGCACGGCATCGGCGCGGGCCAGGGCCCCTATTCGGTGCAGTGGCGCAACATCAAGATTAAAGAACTGAAGTAAGCACGATTACAAGACTGCCTTTCGCGGGAGCGGGCCTGGCCTGATCCCGCGTTTCTTTTTGTGGGTTATGGGTCTTATGGGGCGTATGGGGCTGGCGCGAGGCGCTCGACTCCATGAACCATTGGACTCATGGGCCCCATAAGACCCATTCCCCCATCTTCAATATTGTTTCAGCGCCAGCGAATCGCCCGTGGCCTTTTGCCAGGCATAGAGCTTCTTCCGCAGATTATCCAGCCGATCCAGATTCGCGGGATCTTCCGCGAGATTGGCGGTTTCTTCGGGGTCTTTCTTCAGATCGAAGAGCAGCCACACTTCGCCCACGGGATAGTGAATCAACTTGTAGCCGCCGTCGGCGATCATGCGCTGCTTGTCCATGTAAGCGCTGTAGATGCCATCGTAGTGCGCTCTTGACGTTCCCGCCAGCAACGGTGCGAGACTCTTGAACTCCACATGCTCCGGTCTTGCTACCCCCGCCCAGTCCAAGGTTGTCGGCATAATATCCTGAAGGTAGACCGGCGTGTCGATACGTTTGTCCGACGCGACACCGGGCCCGCAGATCGTCAGGGGGACGCGCACGCTGTGGTCGTACATGTTCTGCTTACCCATGAGCCCATGATGGCCCACGGCGAGGCCGTGATCGGACGTAAACACGATGTACGTGTTCTCCGCTTTGCCCGAAGCTTCGAGCGCATCAAGGATTCTTCCAATCTGCTGGTCCATGTGCGTTACGATCGCATAGTACTCCTGCCGATGCACCTTCACGGCGTGCTCCGTGCGCGGGAAGGGCGCCAGATCCTCATCGCGCAGACCGGGGCCCGCGCCGATGTCCTTCGCAAGGGGATACTCCGGCTCGAAGTTCGCTGGCACCGCGATGTTGTCGAGCGGATACCGATCCACGAATTCCTTCGGAGACTGGCGCGGATCGTGGGGCGCGTTGAACGCAAGATACATGAAGAAAGGATTGTCCCGCTGGGTTGCTTGCGCAAGAAAGCCCTCGGCATCGTCCCCCACCACCTCGCTCCAGTGCTTCCCCCCTTCCCAGTAGCCGCCCTGGGCCGTGTCCCAGGGTTGCCATTCATCCTGCTGACCGTCCAGCGGTCGATTGTAGCCCACCTTGCTTGTTCCATAGTGATCGGCGGGCATGCCCTCGCGCACATGACCAATGTGATCGAAGATCGTGGCGGGGTCGATACGCACATGCCATTTGCCCGTCATGTACGTGTCGTAGCCCGCGCCCTTGAGCAATTGCGGCCAGAGTCGTCCCGCATCGCGCTCGGGCTCCAGCGTGCGGTGGATGGCTTCGGCGTGCCACAGAAATCGGCCCGTGGTGATCATGGTGCGGCTCGCAACGCAAACCGCGCCGCTCCAGCCGCCCTGGTTGTAGGCGTGGGTGAAGGTCGTGCCGCGCTTCACCAGTCGGTCCAGGTTGGGCGTGTGAATCTCGTCATTGCCCAGCGCGTGAATCGCCTCGTAGGTCTGATCGTCGGAGAAGAGGAAGAGGATATTTGGCCGCTCAGCGGCCCGGGCGTGGCGCGCCATGGCGCTAACGGCGCCAAGCGCGGCGCTCGCCTGGCAAAGGAATTCACGGCGGTTCATGCTTGGGGGCCTTTCAAGATGGTTAGGGCTTGGGTGAGTATTGCGAAGGGCGTGCGGAAATTTCAAGGGGAGATTCTGTCTTATCGGACCGATCAGATGGATCAGACGGATTTGATCGCCCCGATCGGTCCGATCCGTCCGATCGGTCCGATCCCCCGCTTGAGCCAAAGGTCCCGCGCGGCTATAGTAGCCTCACGCCCAATCCACACCCTTGGAGACCGCCATGAAGCGTCGCGAATTTCTATCCACCGCCGGTATCGGCCTCGGTGCGGGTCTGCTCGCCGCGCGCGCCGGAAGCAGACCGGATTCACGCCCCAACATCCTCTGGCTGATCTCGGAAGACACCTCGCCCGACTTCGGCTGCTACGGCCACTCGTTGGTGCAATCACCCAACCTGGACCGGCTCGCCGCCGAGGGCACGCGCTACAACGCGGCCTTTGCCGCCGCGCCCGTGTGCTCCGCCGCGCGCTCCGCCATGATGACGGGGATGTACCAGACGAGCATCGGCGCACACAACCACCGGAGCCACCGCGACGACGGCTTCACGCTGCCCGCACCGGTTGAACTTATCACCAAATACTTCCGCGACGCGGGCTATTTCACGAGCAACGGCCACGGCGTCAACTGGGACAAGCCGGGAAAGACGGATTTCAATTTCACGACGGCCACTGCGCCCTTCGACGGCACGGACTGGCGTCAGCGAAAGGCGGGACAGCCCTTTCTCGCCCAGTACAATTTCAGCATGACCCACCGCGAGTTCGAGCGCGATCCGGAACGGCCCATCGATCCGGCGAAGGTGGATCTTCCCCCATATTACCCCGACACACCCCTGCTGCGCCGCGACTGGGCGGACTACCTGGAATCGGCGCAGGTTTTGGATCGGCAAATCGGGGTATTGTTGAAGCGGCTGGAAGATGATGGCCTCGCAGACAACACCATTATCGTGTACCACGGCGATCACGGTCAGGCCCATGTGCGTGGGAAGCAGTGGCTTTATGACAGCGGCACGCGCGTGCCGCTCATCGTGCGCAAGCATGACGGCGTGGGCGCGGGGACGGTTTCGGAGGAACTGGTGTCGCTGCTCGACCTCGCGCCCACCATGATGCAATGGGCCGGTATCAAGCCGCCCTCCCATCTGCATGGCCGTTCGCTGGACAGCCCAACGCCGCGCGATCACATTGTGTGCGCTCGGGACCGTTGCGACGAAACCGTGGACCGCATCCGCTCCGTGCGCACGAAGCAGCACAAGTACATCCGGAACTTCTATCCCGAGCGGCCCTACATGCAGTTCAACGCCTACAAGAAGAAACAGTACCCGGCCACATCGGTGCTGGAGCTGTGGCAGAAAGAAGGCAAGCTCAATGAGGCACAACAGCCCTTCATGGCGGCAACGCGCCCCGAAGAGGAACTCTACGACCTGGCGGCGGACCCGCACGAGGTGAAGAACCTCGCGAAGGATCCCGCGCAGGAACAAACGCTGAAAGAACTGCGCGCGCGGCTGGACGAGTGGATTCAGGAAAGTGGCGATCTCGGCGCACTACCCGAACCCGTCGAAGTCACTGACTATGCCCGCGCGGATTCCCGCGCGCGCTTTGATGAGGCCATGAAGGAACGCGGCATCGCACCCGACGCGGGACCCGAGGTGCATGTGGCCTGGTGGGAGAAGCAATTGTTGGGGTAAGTACGCGGTGGCCCGGAAAAAGTTGAACCACTCCTAGACTCCGAGCAGCCGTCAGCCGCAACCAATTTGTTTTCCCACAGATCCACACAGATCTGCACAGATAAATCCAAACCACAACTTCCCTTAGCATATGATTCACTCTCTGTTGAAATACATCCTCTGTTTATCCAAAATTGGCTGCTCTGGTATCTCTTTCTCTTATCTGTGCGGATCTGTGTGAATCTGTGGGAAGATCTTTTTTATACACCGTAAGGGAACTGCACGGAATGAAAGGTGATTCACATGGTTCGAATCTACTCTGCTAAAGTGCGGCGCTCGAAGGCGGCTTGTATACTTTGGATGGTCGTGGTAATTTCGAATGTACGCGTCCATGCCGAACCCACATCGACCGCTCAGGCCAGCGCCAACATCGTCTACATCCTCGCGGACGACCTGGGCTATGGCGACGTGCGGTGCCTCAATCCCGAGTCGAAGATCCCCACGCCGCGCATGGACAAACTGGCCGCCGAGGGCATGATTTTCACCGATGCGCACTCGGGGTCGGCGGTGTGTACACCCACGCGCTACGGCTTGCTCACCGGGCGCTATGCCTGGCGCACGCGGCTGAAACAGCATGTGCTCTGGGGCTATTCGCTACCGCTGATCGATCACGGCGAGTTAACCGTCGCGCAGTACCTCAAGGACCAAGGCTATCACACGGCCTGCATCGGCAAATGGCACCTGGGGCTCGGCTGGCAGACGACGGACGGCATGAAACTCGGCGATACGTCGGATCTCACCGGCGAGAACATCGATTTCGCGAAGCCCTACACGCACGGACCGTTGAATCTGGGTTTCGACTACTTCTTCGGCATCGCGGCGTCGCTGGACATGCCGCCCTACGTGTACCTGGAACAGGATCGCGCCACAGCCATTCCCACAGCGATGAAGCCCACCACCTTTCGCACGGGCCTCACCGCGGAGGGCTTCGAGCCGGTCAAGGTGCTGCCCGATCTTGCGGATCGTGCCGTGGCCTACCTGAAGGAGCGCCACGCCACGAATCCCGAGCAGCCTTTCTTCCTCTATCTACCCCTAACCTCGCCGCACACGCCCGTGGTGCCTTCGCCGGATGTAAAAGGGTTCAGTCAGGCCGGGGACTATGGCGATTTTGTTGCACAGTCCGATCGGGCTATCGGCCAGGTGATGGATGCGCTGGACGACCTGAATCTCCGCAAGAACACGCTGGTGATCGTGACGAGCGACAACGGCTCGACGGAGCCCGTTGAGAAAATGGTGGATTCCTATGGGCACCGACCCAACCATCACTTTCGTGGACGCAAGTCGGATGTGTGGGAAGGGGGGCACCGCGTGCCCTTCATTGTGCGCTGGCCCGCCCAGGTCGATGCGGGTTCGAAAAGCGCGGAGACCATCTGCCACACGGACCTGCTCGCGACCGTGGCCGACCTGCTGGGTGCGCCCTTGCCCGAGGGCGCGGGACAGGACAGTGTAAGCCTACTGCCCGCGCTGCTCGGCGAGAAACGCGAGAAACCCCTGCGCGACTACACCGTGCATCACTCCATCGACGGCACCTTCGCGTTGCGCAAGGGTCCGTGGAAGTTCATCGACGGACCGGGCAGCGGCGGATGGAGCAGTCAGGGGGCAAACGCGCCAGGTCCCGATGCGCCGCCGGTGCAGTTGTACAACCTCGACACGGACATCGGCGAAACAAGGAACCTCTGGGAGGCCGAACCGGAGAAACTGACAGAGTTGCGCGCCCTTTTGGAGGCGTGCAAGGCGGGGGACTCGGAGCATTAATCAGAGACTGCGCTTTTTCCGTTAAGGATTCGCGAAACGGGATCGCGGGTTTTCTTACCCGCGTATCGTGCGACGGAGTCGCACGGACATCACGGACTGGAAAGTCCGTGCTCCCGCTTGTCGATCTATTCTTACGCTGTCGTAAGAAGCGCAGGGTCCTGTGGATGTTCCACAAACTTGCTAAAAGCTTTTACGCGGCGTGTTCCCGCGTGGTGATGTACTTGCCCTGGGGCGCGCCGCAGGTGGGACAAGTCCAGCTTGCGGGCAACTCCGCGAAGGGCGTCCCCGCGTCGATGCCGCCGAGGGGATCGCCGTATTGCTCGCTGTATTCCGTGTGGCATTCCGCGCATTGATGAATGAGCGCTCCGCCGCGCAGCAACACGGGTGAAGCCTGCGTCGCCACCGCTACGGTCGCCGCTTGACCCGCGCCAAAGCGCTCCACCAGGTCGAGCACCGCATCCGCCATTCGCCCCGCAGCCACGCCCGTGACGCAGGCAATTAACATGGGGTTGAAGCGATCAAAATTCTCCCGCACGAATACGTTGAAGCGGGGCTCGGGCCGGAAAGGCCAGCGCGCGGGTGGGGTCTCGGCCCGCACCACAATGGGTGTGTCGGGGATAACGCCGCTGTGCTCCGTAAGGCCGATGCGCAGGCCACCGGGATGTGGAAAGTTCTCATTGAGCGCGCGGAGCAATTCCGCGCCAGCCTTCACGGTGCCGGGCGTATGGAAGTCATTGAAGGACGCGCTGTCCCACGCGCCGGTGTGAAGCGAGACGCGGTGTCGCAGCAACAGACGCTCGAAGTCGGCGCGCGCGCTGGCGGGGATGCCATGCATCAGCAGGCTCCGCCAGGGCGTAAGGCCGGCGGTGGCCAGACCCAAACTGCGCGCGACCAGACAGAGGTCCGCAAGAAACGCGCATGGAAAACGCTGGGCAAGCGCGGATATCCCCAGACTGTAACTCTCGCTTTTCGCGTCGAACTCGAAACCTTCGATGGGGCGGACCTCGTCGTGATGCGCGACTGCCACCTGAGGAAGCTCCCGAGCAACCCCCCCGAGGTTTTCGAGGAGATTTCGCTGAAGTTCGGGCAGGTCGAGGGCGTTGTCCTGCAGAATCGCACTCTGCACGACAAAGGTCGCCGCCGGGACACCGTCGGCATGAACGGCGGTGGAAAGTACGATAGGCCGGAGTTGCCCTCGGGCATTGAAGGAAACGTGCCAGTATCCCGGTTCGGTGGATGCGATGAAGTTGATCTGGCCCGTGTAGAGGGGCAGCACATCCTGGCGCGGGTCGCTGAGGTTGACGGGGATTGCCGGTGCCGTCATGAATTGCGACAGGACCGAATCGTAGGCGCCGTCACTCAACCAGGGAGTACGCCCCGCACGCCCGGCCATGGGTCGTGTGGTGACGATGTTGGGACGACGGGGATGATGCTCCACGAGGAGACCGCCCAGCTCGCGCCGGATACGATCGCGACTGCTGGACTGGATCCCGCCGAGAATGAGCTCCTGCCGGCTGCCGAGCGCCATGGTCCCGTTGCCGTGGACCATGGTGAGTTCGGCCGCATGACGCAACACGCTGAGCGGAATCCGGCCACCCGCCGTGTGCAGTATCATGTCGCTGGCTTGATTGCGCATTGGTCTATCCCGCGGCGAGCGCCGCGCTCCGATCCATGAGTGCGGCGACCTCCGGCCTGCAGCTTCCGCAGCCGGTGCCCGCGCCCGTCTTCGAGCACAACGCTTCCATCGTCTCGCAGCCCTGGGCCAGCGCACGGAGGAGGTTGCCTTCGCCCACCTGATTGCAACTGCACACCAGTCGGCCCTCGACGGGCTCGCGCGTCGCGCCGCCGCCACGCAACAGACCGCGCCGGGACTCGTCGAGTTCCAACTGCGATTCAATAAGTGATTTCATCTCCGCCATGGGCGCGGTGTCACCATAGAGGATGGCGCCGACGAGGCGATTCTTGTACACGATGCATTTCTGGTAGAGCCGTTCGCTCCGGTCCAGCAGTACGATCTCCTCGTAACCCGGCGCGCTTGTGTCGGCACCCGCGTCGCCCATCGTGCAGAGTGCCAGGCCCTTGAGCTTGAGCACGTTGAAAGAGATGCTGCCGTTGTAGCGCTCCCATGTGTCTCCCGCGACCTGGGCGGCGGCAATGGCGGCCTGGGCCTGGGCGGCGGGTGTCGTTCCGTAGCAGCGATGCGCGCGCTCGGCTATTTCGCCGATAGCGTAAATGTCGGGATCAACGGTACACATCGCGTCGTCTACCAGCACCCCCTGGCGGCAGGGGAGGCCCGCGCCGCGGGCCAGCGCGATACTGGGCGTGGTGCCGGTGGCAAAGAACACGGCGTCGCAGGAGTAGTAGCTTCCGTTCTGCGTGCGCACCCCTTCGACGCTGGCCGTGCCATAGACCGACGCAATGGAATCGTTGAAGTGCAGGGTGACGCCGCGATCTGCCAATTCCTCCGCGAGAAACTGCGAGGCGGTGCCATCGAGCTGACGACCCATGAGCTGGCCGGAGCGGTGGATCAGGCGGCACACCGCGCCGAGCTCCCGCAGGGCCGCCACCAACTCAAGACCGAGCAGGCCGCCGCCCACCACAACGCAGCGGGTACCCGGTCGCACGAAATCCATAACCGCATCGGCATCGGCGCGCGTACGCAGCGTGAAGAGGCCCCCCATGTCCCGTGGGCACTCCGGGGCCAGTTGCGGCTGACTACCCGTCGCGAGCACCAGCTTGTCGTAGGCGTGAAGTTCGCCCTGGGCGTCCTCTATGCATCGGCGCTTGCGGTGAATTGCGGTGATCGGGCGTCCCGGAAAAAATGTGATGTTGGCCTTCTCCAATGCGGATTCAGAGGCCGTCTGCATGGAGCTCCAGGAGCATTCGCCGCTGATCAGATCGGGCAGCAAGATGCGGTTGTAGAAGCCGTGGGGTTCTTTGCCGAAGACGATGATTTCGTCTTCCGCGCAGCGCTTGCGCAGTTCCTGGGCAAAGGTGAGGGCTGCGGTTCCGCCGCCAACCACGAGCACGCGGCGTCGGGTGGACGGCACGCGGCTCAACGCCACCGCGGCCAGTTTGAACTCGGGCTCCTTCGAGCGCGGATCCACCAACGGGCTGGTAAGGACGTTCGCGCGGGCATCGCCCTTTTGCAGCGATTTGCCCCAGTGCATGGGCAGAAATACCACGCCGGGCTTCACCGTGTCCGTGATGACCGCACGGGCGCGCACCGCGCCGCGATCATTGTAAATAGTGACCGTGTCGCCTTCCGCGATCCCCTGGCCCTCGGCGTCGTCGGGATGCAACTCCACATAGGGCGTGTCCAGGTGCTGGCGGAGCTTGTTCACCTTGCCCGTGCGCGTCATAGTGTGCCACTGATCGCGTATGCGGCCTGTCGTAAGTATCAGCGGGTAGCGCTCGCTCGTGGTCTCAGCGGATGGCGTGTAAAGCGGCCCATGGAGGCGCGCGCGAAAATCCGGTGTGAGAAACTTGTGGTCCTCGAAGAGCCTTGGCGTTCCAGGGTGCTCCTCGCTTGGACAGGGCCATTGCAGGCTGCCCTCGGCGCGCAAGCGCGCATGGGAGATGCCCGTCATATCGATGTTCGTCCCCTTGGTCAGCGCGCGGTGCTCGTCGAAGATGGCGCTTTCGTCGGGATACGTAAAGGCCTCGGCCCAGCCCATTTTCTGCGCGAAGCGACAGAGTATTTCCACATCCGGCAGGGCCTCGCCCGGCGCATCGGCCAGCTTCGAGAGCAACGTCACGCGCCGCTCCGAGTTGGTCATGGTGCCTTGCTTCTCCAGCCAGCCCGCGGCGGGCAGAACCAGGTCCGCATAGGGCACCGTGTCGGAGAGGGCCGAGATATCCTGCACAACCACAAAGCGCGCCGACTTCAGCGCGCGCTCCACGCGGCTGAGGTTGGGCATGGAAACGGCCGGATTCGTGCAGATAATCCAGATGGCCTTCATCGCGCCGGATTCGAGGGCGTCGAACATTTCCGTGGCCGTCAGCCCGGGCTTCGCCGCGATGGGGCCGCTGTTCCAGTGCTGTTGCACGAAGGCGCGCTCATCGGGATCGGCCAGATCGCGATGGGCCGCCAGCAGGTTGGCCAGCCCCCCCACTTCGCGCCCGCCCATGGCGTTGGGCTGGCCCGTGAGGGAAAAGGGACCCGCGCCGGGCTTGCCGATCTGCCCGGTGAGCAGGGAGAGATTTAACAACGCGACGTTTTTATCCACGCCGACGCTGCTCTGGTTCAGGCCCATGGCCCACCAGGTCTGAAAGGCGCCGCTGGTGCCGATGAGCTGCGCCGCCTGGCGAATATCGTCCGCATCGACACGACAGACTTCCGCGGCCTCCTCGGTGCTCAGCGCGTAGGCCGCATCGAGGATCGCGCCCCCACCGTTACAATGCTCGGCAATAAAAGTCTCGTCCCAATGACCTTGTTCGCGAAGTTCGCGCGCAATGGCGTTAAACAGCGCCACATCGGTCCCGGGTTGAAGCTGCAAATGCAAATCGGCAAAGGCGCAGGTGGGCGTGCGTCGCGGATCGACCACGATCACTTTGACGTCTGGGTTGCGCTCCTTGTGCTGCTCCAGGCGGCGAAAAAGAATCGGGTGGCACCAGGCGGGGTTTGCCCCGGCGATCAGGAAGCAATCGCCCAGCTCGATATCCGCATAGCTGATGGGACAGACGTCGTCACCCAAAGCAAGCTTGTAACCCGCCACGGCGGAGCTCATGCAGAGGCGCGAGTTGGTGTCGATGTTGTTGCAGCCGATGAAGCCCTTCATCAACTTGTTTACTATGTAGTATTCTTCGGTGAGACACTGACCAGAGACATAGAAGCCAACCGCCTCGGGGCCATGGCGCTGAATAATCGACTTGAACACCGAGGCCGCGCGGTCCAGTGAGGCATCCCACGAGACGCGCTCCAGCGGGTGGGCCCGACTGCGGCGCAACTGAGGATACAACAGGCGATCCGATTGCTGCTGCACCACATGGTGCAGCGTGCGGCCCTTGCTGCACAGCATGCCCCGGCTCGAAGGATGACTTTCGTCACCCTCGACGCTGAGTCGGCCCAGGCGATCCTTCGTAACCACGACGCCGCACCCCACGCCACAGTAGGAGCAGGTGGTTTTGACGGTATCGGAGCGGTGTGGCGGCATGGGGTACTGCAGATAGATGATAGTTGATAGTTGATAGTTGATAGTTGATAGTTGATAGTTGATAGTTGATAGTTGATAGTTGATAGTTGACAGTTGACAGTTGACAGTTGACAGTTGACAGTTGACAGTTGACAGTTGACAGTTGACAGTTGACAGTTGACAGTTGACAGTTGACAGTCGCCTATGTCACCTGGAAAGTGAAGCGGTCTCCCATACGACCCATACGACCCATACGACCCATACGACCCATAAGACCCATAAGACCCATAGGCCCCATTAAAGCCTTAGGCCTGCGCGGGCTCGGGCAATGCGCCCGCTTCCATCTCGCGGAGACGATCGGCCTCGGCTGCTGCCGCGGCTTCATCAGCCTCGCTGAAAGTGACCATGGCGGCGAAGCCCGCGCACAGCGTCACGATTACACCCAGAATCAAGAGGGCCTGGGGCCAGCTCAACGCTTCGGCCTTGAAGAGGAATCCCGCGCTAACCGCGCCGAAGTTACCGCCAGCGCCGACAATGCCCGCGACGGCACCCAGCGCGCGTTTGTTGATAAAGGGCACAACCGAGTAGGTCGCGCCTTCGGACATCTGCACGAAGAGACTGAACACAATCATCGTGCCCAGCGCGAGGGGAAGCAGGGTCATCTGGGAAAACAGGATCAGTGCGAGTCCCTCGACCGCGATGGCGACGGCCAGCCAGCGCACGCGCCCCTTGAGGCCGTACTTCGCGCCGAAACGATCCCCGAATACGCCGCCCAGCGTGCGCGCGAAAAGGTTCATCAGGCCGAAGCACGCGGCGAGCGCCCCCGCGGCGGCGAGGCTCATGTCGAAGTAATCGATATAGTAGAGTGCCGCGATGTTGTTAATCGTGAGCTCGACGCCGAAGCAGGCGCCGTAGATAAAGAACAAGGCCCACACGCGGCGATCCTTGCAGGCCTCCATGAAGCCGCCTTTATTCTCCCTTGCGCCCGCCATCAGGCCGCGTGCGCGAAGGTCCTTAAAGTTGCCGTCGGGTGTATCCTGGGTCACAAAATAGTAGGCCACGCCCGCGAGAAGACAAACCGCGCCCGCGATCACCATGGCCATGCGCCAACTCCAGAACTCGCCCAGTCCCATGGCCATCAACCCGGCGAAGAGCAGCGGCATCACGAGTTGCGTTACGCCCCCGCCCAGATTGCCCCAGCCCGCGCTCGTGGCGTTCGCGGTGCCCACACAGTTTGCGGCGAACATGACCGACGTGTGGTATTGGGTGATCACGAAGGACGCACCGATGGCGCCAATGCCCAGGCGAAAAAGCAGAAAGGTCTCGTAGCTTTGCGCGAAGCCAATGCCCATCACCGGGATGGAACCAACCACCAGTAATCCCGTGTAGCACAGTCGCGGTCCGATCCGGTCACACAGCCACCCGATGAAGAGACGCGCAATGATCGTAATGGCCACAGAGGCGATGATTGTATTGCCGATCTGGTCTTTGGTTAGGGAGAGTTCCTCGCGCACCACCGCCATGAGCGGCGCGATGCCGAACCACGCAAAGAAACAAAGGAAGAAGGCAAACCAGGTCATGTGAAACGCGCGCATCTGCGGCGTTCCAAGGCTGAACAAGTCGATACGGGTAGCTTTGTGGCGTAGGTCCACGTAGAGATTCCCTCCAGATAGCATCCCTGGCCAATCCAAGGTAGCACGGCTACGTTTTCCGTTTTGAGCATGTTCTGTGCCAATGGACGTAGCGCCTGCGAGTTTTCCCTGACTGAGTAGCGTGCCGGCCCACAGGATTCATGCTCTTACACGTTTAGCGTCCCGCTCGAGCCCATAAACGTTTATTTTCTGTCCATCTATGGCGAACCTCGCGCGCTTGGTGCCCTCGCTGCACCCTCCGCTTTCGTTCTCGGGTCCCGAAGGAATTACGAACCGCCGTGTAGGTTTTTGGGCTGCTCTCCCTACCGCAGCGTATTTTCTCTGGCTTCCTACCAGACTAAGCTCACTAGTTTATAACGATGAAGATTCCACACCCGACCGAATCACGGTTCTCGTTCCGTTCAGGCGCGCGACACTGAATGCTCCGAATTTAAAAGGGTATTTGCAAGATATCAATTGGATAACCGGTTCGACGCCGCTGCAACAGGACCCCGTCCGGCGGCCCGCGGCGCGGTAGTGACATTCCTTGGCATAGCAATTGCTCAATAGATTCAAGAATGATCACGCGTTGAATTCGGGCAGCGTACCTCGCGAAACCCACCACCGTGTCGCGCTTCCCGTTTCTAAGGTTTGCATTTTCAACAAGTTAATATCTTAAAGCGTATGTCGCGCGAGACCATCTCCGTAACAAGCCGCAAGCATCGCAATCGTCGGGAACTCTTTGGGCATGCACATGCGATCTGAAATTGCCACCACTTCTATCGTCGTCATCGGAAACGGAATGGTGGGTCATCGATTCTGCAAGGCATTGACCGACCGGGATCCGGAGTGCCGCTTTGCCCTCCATGTCTTCGGCGAGGAACCCCGCGCGGCCTATGACCGCGTGCAGCTCACCAGCTTCTTCAGCGGAAAGACGGCGGAAGACCTGTCCATGGCCGACCGCGCATGGTATGAAGAGCGCGGGATCACCCTGCACCTCTCTTCGCGCGTTGCGTCGGTGGATCGGCAGGCGGGCAAGGTGCTGCTGGACGACGGGCGGGCGGAGTCCTACGATTATGTCGTCTTCGCCACGGGATCCGCGCCCTTTGTTCCCCCGATTCCCGGTGTGGATAAGAAGGGCGTATTTGTCTATCGCACCATCGAAGATTTGGAAGCCATCAAGGCCTATGCGAAGCACGCCAAACGCGCGACGGTGATTGGTGGCGGTTTGCTGGGTCTCGAAGCGGCCAAGGCCGTGGTGGACCTTGGACTGGAGGTCAACGTGGTCGAGTTTGCGCCGCGCCTCATGCCCAGGCAACTCGACGACGGCGCTTCGGATCTTCTGGTAAAAGAAATCGAGTCTCTCGGTGTGAAGGTCATGCTCCGCATGCAGACCCAGGCCATCGAAGGCAACGGAAGCATCACGGGCCTGCGCTTTGCCGATGATTCGGTGCTCGATGCCGACATGCTGGTCATCTCCGCGGGCATCAAGCCGCGCGACGAGCTTGCGCGCAATGCGGGCCTGGCGGTGGGCCAGCGCGGCGGCATTCTGGTGGACGACACGCTCCAGACCAGCGACCCGCGCATGTTCGCCATCGGCGAGGCGGCCTTTCACGACGGCATGATCTATGGCCTCGTCGCGCCGGGCTATGAGATGGCGGAGATCCTCGCGGATCGCCTCACGGGCGGCGCGCGCCTCTTCAAAGGTGCGGACATGAGCACGAAGCTCAAGCTCCTCGGCGTGGAAGTGGCCAGCCTGGGCATCGCCGATCCGATGGCCTCGCCGGAGCGCACCGTGGTGGTGAAGGATGCGCGCAAAGGTATCTACAAGAAAATAACGCTGTCCGAGTGCGGCAGGAAACTCGAAGGCGGCATCCTGGTCGGGGACACTGCCGAATACGCCAAGCTCCTCCACCTATTCCGCACCGGCGAGGGTATGCCGGAAGATCCGGAGTCGCTCATCCTCGGCAAGGGCGGCGCGGACGAAGGCGCGAAGGCCCTGCCGGACTCGATGCAGGTCTGCTCGTGCAACAACGTTTCCAAAGGCGACCTGTGCAGCGCGATTCGCGCGGGCGAGTTGACCAGCCTGGACGAAGTGAAGCGCTGCACCACGGCGGGCACGGGCTGCGGCGGCTGCGTGCCGCTGGTAAAAGATCTCCTCGCGGAAGAATTGAAGAACGCGGGTGTCGTCGTCACCAAGACCATTTGCGAGCATTTTCCGCTCAGCCGCCAGGAGCTCTTCCACGGCGTAAAAATCCGGAAGCTGAAAACCTACGGCGATGTACTCCACCATCTGGGTCACGGCGGTGGTTGCGAAGTGTGCAAGCCGGCGGTCGCGTCCATCTTGTCGAGCCTGTGGAATGAGCACATTGTCGAGCACGCCACGATTCAGGACAGCAATGATCGATTCCTCGCGAATATCCAGCGCGGCGGTACCTATTCCGTCATCCCTCGCGTCGCCGGTGGCGAGATCACGCCGGAGAAGCTGATCGTTCTCGGCGAAGTGGCGAAGAAGTACGACCTCTACTGCAAGATCACCGGCGGCCAGCGCATTGACCTGCTCGGCGCACGCGTGGAGCAACTCCCCGACATCTGGGAGGAGCTGATCAAGGCCGGTTTCGAGAGCGGGCATGCCTATGGCAAGGCCGTGCGTACCGTAAAGAGTTGCGTGGGCCAGACCTGGTGCCGCTTCGGCGTGCAGGATTCCACGGCCTTCGCGATCCGCATCGAAGAGCGCTACAAGGGCATCCGCGCGCCCCACAAGTTGAAGTTCGCCGTTTCCGGCTGTGTGCGCGAATGCGCCGAGGCCCAGTGCAAGGACGTGGGGCTCATCGCCACGGAGAAGGGCTGGAACCTCTACGTCGCGGGCAACGGCGGGGCCAAGCCACGCCACGCCGATCTCCTCGCCTCCGACCTGAGCGAAGAACAGGCCACGCTCTACATCGACCGATTCCTCATGTATTACATCCACACCGCCGACCCACTCCAGCGCACCTCCGTATGGCTGGAAAAGCTGGAGGGCGGTTTGGAGCAGGTGAAGCAGGTCGTCATCAACGATTCCCTCGGTATCTGCGAGACCCTCGAAGCCGACATGGCGCGCCTCGTGGACACCTACCATTGCGAATGGGCCGAGGTGGTGAAGAATCCCGAGAAGCGGGCGCTCTTCCGCCACTTTGCAAATGCCGAGGCCGCCGACAGCACCATCGCCTTCGTGGCCGAGCGCGGACAGAAGCGGCCCGCCGATTGGCCCGCCGCGCCTTTCCAGAATGGCAAAGCGATGATAGGCGCACCCGCCTGGTGGAAAGCCGGACGCGTGGAAACCTTCCCGCGCGATGGCGGCATGGCGGTGGACTATGCGGGCGCGCAGCTCGCCGTGTTCCACGTCGCAGCCACGGACCGCTGGTACGCCAGCCAGAACATGTGCCCGCACAAGCAGGACATGCTTCTGGCCCGTGGAATGGTCGGCGAGAAGAATGGCGTGGCGAAGGTCGCCTGTCCGCTTCACAAGAAACAATTCTCACTGGAGGACGGAAGCTGCCTCAGCGGCGATGACCATCTCCACGTGGCGACCTTTGAGGTAAAAGTGGAAGACGGCTTTGTCTACCTGCTGTTGCCGCCCGCCGATGAACTGATGAAATCGGTCATGCCGGAAACCGCCTGCGCGGGAACCTGCTGACCCGAGTTACGATTTTCCTGCGCAGGTGAATCGCAGGATTCGCACAAAGAAACGCCGCCCCCGGTTTTTGCGTTGCCGGGGGCGGCGTTTGCGATTGTGAGGCTGAACCGCGATTGGACGCGAATGCACGCGAATGCACGCGAATTGGAAAACTCTGAACCGCAAATTTTCGCAAAGGGGCGCAAATTAGTAGAGAAGCCACTCGTTCCCAGGCTCTGCCTGGTCGAAGATGCGCCTGGGCGGAGAATGCAGTCCCCGAAGCTCCGCTTCGAAGCGTTGAGCCGCGAATGAACCTTCGAGTCTCCATGGCGTACTATGAACTGAAAGGAGCGCATGCGCAATGTCGCCATTGGAACCACGGTTTAGCACCCTGCCCCCCGAAGGGCCTGCCCCCGAGCTGGATCGCAGCCCCGGTCAGAAGCGGACCACGGCGCGATTGTGGATCGCCGTGGCTGCCGGGTTGTGCCTCATCGGATTGCTGGCGCTCATACTGATCCCCAACGTTAATGGATTGAAGGACGAATCCTCCCGCTCAAGTACGAAAAATAACATGACGGTCTTGGGGCAAGTATTCAAGATGTATGCGAGCCAGTCCCGCGCCAACCAGTGGCCGCACCTTTCCCCCGATGAGCACATATGGACACCCGACCTGTCGGTGCTCTGTCCGGAATTTCTGCAGAACTCCAGCGTGCTCGTCGCGCGCGAGCATCCGGATGCCGATCATATCCGAGAAACCATGCGTGCGGTATTGGAGGGACCGAACCCCGACTTTGTAACGGCAGAGGGCCTGATGGCGTTGAGCTTCGCATATTTCGGCTATGCGGTCAACAACGAAACCGATTTTTCTGTTCTAGTTCACGCGAAAACAGGTGGCTTGATTGATAATCCACACGAAATATTACATGTGTCCGGCAGCGGGAAATGGCTTCCTCCGCTCAACACCGATTCCATGCGTTGTTTCGGATCAAACTCGCAACATCCCGAGTTTCCGCCGGGGATTAATCCCACCAATCCAGTGCTTGTGGAAGTCTGGGCGTGGAAGATAAAAGGGAAATCCGACAAATTCGATGGCGCACATGTACTTTACATGGACGGTCACGTGGAGTTTGTACCACTGGGCACATTCCCCGTGGTGCCGTCGGTGATGGATGGGCTGTGCGGAACGATGTAACAGAACCACGGGATCGTGCGTGACCCACCGGACAGGTCGGATAGAACCGATGCAATCAATCCGTCCTATCGGTCGTATCCGTCTTCCGTTGTCCCTGTCGCCCGTGTCAAATTTTTCTGGGGGGATACAGGCACCCGCGTCGGCAGTCGTCTAGGCGCTTTCGCGACCAAGGAAGCCACGGCGCGGGAGCCTGTCCCCCTTACGCAATAATATCGTAAATCGGATCCGCGCCTTCGACGCCGACCAGCTTCTGATCGAGGCCATTGTAAAAATAGCTCAGGTGATTCGGATCCAGCCCCAACTGGTGGAGCACAGTGGCGTGCAGTCTGCGCACGTGAAGCCGATTCGTCACCGCCGCGCTGCCGAGCTCGTCGGTCTCGCCGTAGGAGATGCCGCCCTTGATGCCGCCGCCGGCCATCCACATGGTGAAGCCCATGGAGTTGTGATCGCGGCCGGTGCCTTTTTCGTATTCCGCCGTGGGCTGGCGACCAAATTCGCCGCCCCAGATGACCAGCGTCTCATCGAGCAGGCCGCGCTGTTTCAGATCCTTCAACAGGCCCGCGATGGGTTTGTCGGTATTGCCCGCGTGGTAGTTGTGGTTGTCCTGCAGGTCGGAGTGGGCGTCCCAGTTGGCGTCGTTGTGGGCACCGCCGGAATAGAGCTGGACGAAGCGCACGCCGCGCTCCACGAGCCGCCGCGCCAGGAGGCACTTGCGCCCGAAGTCTTCCGTGCGCTCGTGGTCCATACCGTAGAGTCGCTTCACGTGCTCCGGCTCCTGATCCAGCTCCACGGCCTCGGGCGCCGTCACCTGCATGTTGTAGGCCAGCTCATAGCTCGCGATGCGCGCGGCGAGATCGGTGTTGTCCACGCGATCCGCCAGGTGCTGATCGTTGAAGTGATTCAGGTGCGAAAGCAGGGTCTTCTGTTCGGCGCGCGACATGCCGCGCACGTTGCTGAGGTTGAGGATGGGATCGCCCTGAGGACGAAACACGGTCGCCTCGTAGCTCGCGGGCATGTAGCCGCTGGTCCAGTTCTGCGCGCCGCTGATGGGCCCGCCGGTCTTGTCCAGCATCACCACGTAACCCGGCAGGTTGTCATTCATCGAACCGAGGCCGTAGTTCACCCAGGACCCCATGGAGGGATTCCCGCTGAGGATGCGCCCGGAATTCATCATGAGCATGGCGGAGCCGTGGATGGGCGAATCGGCGGTGAGGGACTTCAGGAAGGCGATATCGTCCACGCAGGTGGAAAGGTGGGGAAACAACTCCGACACCCATGCGCCACATTGACCATACTGTCCGAAGCGCCACTTGGGTCCGACGATGCGGCCTTCATTCTTCTGGCCGCCGCGGCCAGCCGTCTTTACTTGAATGGTCTTGCCGTCAAGCCGGTAGAGCTCGGGCTTGTAGTCGAAAGTGTCCACATGGCTCGGGCCGCCATACATGAAAAGAAAAATGACGCTCTTGGCCCGCGGCGCGATCATCGAGGCCTTTTCGGCCAGGGGGCTCTTGAAGGGCGTGACGCCATCGGCGGCAAAGGCCTGATTGCTGAGGAAGCCGTCGCTGCCCAGCAGGCCCGCCAGCGCCAGCGAGGTGAAGCCGCCGCCCATGGTGCTGAGGAAATCGCGGCGCGTGCGCCCGCAGAAGGATCCGCGTGGTTTGTCATTGGTCATCGGAATTTACTCCAGTATCGCTCGCCGTCGGGCAAAAGCGGAAATGGGTCTTATGGGTCTTATGGGTCTTATGGGTCTTATGGGTCTTATGGGTCCTTTAGGTCCTTTAGGTCCTTTAGGTCCTTCAGGTCCTTTAGGTCCTTCAGGTCTTATGGTGCATAAAAACTCATACGGCCCATCGGTCGACCTCAATCAACATACATAAACTCATTCAGATTCAGCGCCAGCAGGCAGAACAACTCAAAGGCCCGCTGGTCGGTCGCGCCGTGCTTCGCTTTCATTTCCTCAATGAAGGCGAGGCCCTGATCCACTTCGTCGTTGTCCGGTGTGCGCGCCGTCACTTTATTGAGCACCAGCCAAACCTTTGTCTGCAGGTTGGCGGCGTTTTCCGACTCCACCCGCTTCGCCAGAATCTCCGCCTGCCGGTTCACGAATTCGCTGTTGAGCAGATTGAGGGCCTGGGCCGGCTGGGTCGTGGCAAAGCGCACCGCGCAATTCGTCTGCGGGTCCGCAAGATCAAAATCCGCGAGCAGCGGTTCTTTCAGTGAGCGCTTTGCATGGATGTAAATACTGCGCCGGGTCCACTCGGCCTCGGGCGATTGTCCCCAGACGCTTTCCGGCGTGGAGGAGGTCGCCAGCACGGCCGCGGGCATCGGAGGAAACACGTGCGGGCCGCCCACCGCCAGGTTGATGCTGCCGTTCACGGCCAGCATGCTGTCGCGCACTTCTTCCGCGCGCAAGCGCCGCATGTTGAAGCGCCAGAAGAGATCATTGCGCGGATCCTTCGCCAGGGCGGCCTCGTTGCCCTCGGAGGACATGCGGTAGGTGTTGGAGAGGAGGATCTGGCGATGGAGCGCCTTCATGGACCATCCCTGGGCGATAAATTCGCTCGCGAGCCAGTCGAGCAACTCGGGATGGCTCGGGGCTTCGCCCATGGTGCCGAAATCGTTTGGCGTGCGCACGATGCCGCGATCGAAGTGATACTGCCAGATCCGATTGACCATGACCCGTGCCGCCAGGGGATTCTCCGGACTCGACAGCCACTGCGCCAGCACCAGACGCCGACCGGAGCTTTTCGCCCCGTCCGCCGAGGGGGGAATGACCGCCTCGGGAGCATGGAGCACGCCGGGGAAGCGCGGTTGAACCAGGTCGCCCTCCACATGAGGATTGCCCCGGAGCAGGATGTGGGTGTCCGGTTCCACCGGGCCGATGGCCGTCACCGTGGTGGCCCACTTGCCCTCCACGGGCTTGTCTTTGGCCTGCTGGAGCGCCGCCTGAAGCGCGGCATACTGTGCGCGCTCCGCCTCCGCCAGCACTTCCGCCCCTCTTTCATGAATCAGCTTCGCCACATCGGGGGCCTGGGCTTCGGGCGCCGCCAGCGCCAGGGGGCGCTCGCCGAAGGAGGGACCCGACCACTTCAAATCGAGAACGGGCGCGTCGTAGGTGTTGAAATAGTCCACGCGAAAATCATGGTGGCCCGGCCAGAGCCGCAGCACGGCGCTGTGACTCGTCTCGCCGATTCCGGCAGCTTCGTAGAGCACGTTGCCGCCAACGGTCACGCGAATGCCGTCTTTCGCGCGAATGGTGAAGGTGTGGTCGCCTTCTTCGGTCACGCGGAGCTTGCCGGTGAACACCAGGCCCATGGCATCCTGCCGGCTCGCGGCGGCCAGCGTGACAAAATTGTGCTTCAGGTCGCCCTCGCTTTCCGCGCGGAGCGAGTCGAAGGCGGGAAGCGCCTGCCAGGTGTCGCGGTAGAAGCGGAATTTCAGATCGGCCAGATCGCTGCGGAGATAGGCGCCGCCCTCTTTTTCGCTCAGGGACGCCAGGAACTTCTGCTCGAACTGAAATATGGCGTCATTGGCCGCGGCCACTTCGGCGTTTTTCGCGGCCACCGCGGCATCGTAGGCCGTCTGTTCCTCCGCGCTCATGATACTGGTGAGTTCCGAGACACGCTGAGAGGACTTAACGCCCTGCAGAAAGGCGACCATGCCGTAGTAGTCGGCCTGAGGAAAGGGGTCGATTTTGTGATCGTGGCAGCGGGCGCAGCCCAGGGTTGTGCCGAGAAAGGCCGCTCCCAGGGTGCTCACCATGCCGTCAAGCTCGTCGTAACGGCCCAGCAGCTTGTCCGCGGGTTCGTCGTCCCAGATGCCCAGGCGATAGAATCCCGTGGCCACCAGTTGCTCCGGGCCTCCGCCGGGCAGCTCGTCCCCCGCAATCTGCTCGCGCACAAACTGGTCGTAGGGCTTGTCGGCGTTGAAGGCGTTCACCACATAGTCGCGGTAGCGCCACATGAAGGGCTTTGCGCTGTCCCGCTCGAAGCCATGGGTTTCAGCATAGCCCACCACGTCCAGCCAGTGGCGCGCCCAGCGTTCGCCATAGTGCGGGCTCGCCAGAAGCTGGTCCACCAGCTTTTCGTAGGCATCGGGCGAGTCATCATGAATGAAACGTTCCACCGCTTCGGGCGCGGGAGGCAGGCCCGTTACATCGTGATACAGACGGCGGATCAGCACCTGCCGGGAAGCCGGCTTCGCCGGGGCAAGTCCCGCCGCGTCGAGCTTCTGCTTCACAAAGGCGTCGATGGGGTTTGCCTGCCAGACGGGATCGCTCACCTGGGGAATGTCGGGCCGTTTCAGTGGCTGGTAAGCCCAGTGATCCTCGCCCTTCGGCGGCGCTTTTTCCTCGGCGGTCGGCGCCACACCGAAATCCTGGTCCTCGGGGTACCAGGGGGCGCCCAGAGACACCCACTCGGTCAGGATATCAATATCGCTCTGGGGCAGCTTTCCCGAAGGCGGCATCTGATGATGCTCATCCTTGTAGCTAATCATCTGGAGCAGGGGACTTTCGGCGGGGCTGTCCACGTTGACCGCGGGACCGCGCGATGCGCCCTTGAGGAGGCCCGCCCGACTGGTCAGGCGAAACTCCCCCTTCACACTGGGCCGACCGCCGTGGCACGAAAAGCAGTTGGCTTCGAGGATGGGCTTCACCTGTTCGGTGAAAAATGCCGAAGGCTCGGCGGATGCCGACAGCGCCCCATACGACGCAATCAGAAGCGAAACAGCGATGTTGCAGGATACCGCGCGCATGAAATCTCCGCACTCCAACTCTTGCCGGCGCGCAGCCACCCTCGCTTCGAGCGGAGTGGGAGTGCGCGTCGTTTTCGCCTCCATAGTAACGCAGCCGCCGCCGCGCCGCCAACTCCGAAGCGGGCGCAGAATGAAGCGGCGGGCCGAGGGATAAACCCTCGACCCGCCGCCGGAATTCAGCGTGTCAGCCGAAGCCGCCCGCCCTGGATCAGTTGTCCAGCAGGGCCCACATGCGGGTGACGGGGTGCTTGCCGGGGAACTTCACGAATTCCACGTGGCCGTCCATGTACAGGATGTTGGAACCGCCGGGAACGTGGCTGAAGTTTTCCACGGAGTTGGCCGTGCGGTCGTTCAGCACTTCCACCACGCTCTGAGCCTGAGACGAAGCACCGGCATTGTTAATGTCGGTGATGAAGAAGCGCTCGACACCTTCACGAATGCGCAGGGCCGTCGTCGTGCCGGGCTTGAGGAAGGGGGTCAAACCGATCAGGGCCGCTTCCGCGTCGCAGTTCAGATCCGCGTCAACGAGGGCGATGGCCTGGGCCTTATTCAGCAGACCGGATTCAACGTGGGTACGGACGCCGAAGAGACCGCCGGGGATGTCCAGGGACATGCCCAGGCCGACGATCGTGGCCAGGTACGTGTTCGTGTCCATGGTCGCGTTGAAGGCGGGGTTATTCATCTGGTCCGCGCTCTGGTTCAGCAGCACGTCGCGCTGATTGATCAGCCAACCTGAATAATTGTAGGACTGATTGTCGAACTCGCAAGCGAGGTAGGGCAGGTCCGGGTC
>JAEUWI010000083.1 GCA_016791475.1 Candidatus Hydrogenedentota bacterium | reverse complement strand
GGTCGTATGGGTCGTATGGGTCGTATGGGTCGTATGGGTCGTATGGGTCGTATGGGTCGTATGGGTCGTATGGGTCTCAGTTCTCATAGTGTCCCATACGACTCATAAGAGCCATTTCATCCTTCATCCTTCATCCTTCATCCTTCATCCTTCGCTTTGATCCCCCCGCGCCCATGCATTATCATGGCGACTTCGCCCCGTGTCGGCGCGTATACCCAAAATCCCAAGCGGAAGGAATTATCGCCATGGCCATCAATCTTATGACCACCATCAAAGGCTCGCTGCTGGAGGGGTTCTTCCCCGAGGGCTGGGACCTTGCCGCCATTGACAAGCTCTGCGCGCGCAAGCCGGAAACTATAGCGAAACCGGAATCGTGGTGGAACAAGAAGTTCGAAGCGATCTCCTGCGGCTCCCTCGAAGATTTCGATGTCATGCTGGGCCACGAAATCGCCAAGGCTATTTCGGACGCCAAAGCAGCGAAGAAGGAAATCGCCTTTATTTTGCCCGTGGGTCCCATGGGCATGTATCGCTGGGCGGTCTACTTCCTGAAAGAGTGGAACATCGACTGCAAGCACGTCCACGGCTTCAACATGGACGAGTGGAGCGACGAGAAGGGCAATTCGCTGCCCTCGAACGATCCCGGTGCCTTCCAGAACGCCATGGAGCAGGCCTTCTACGGCCCCCTCGGCAAACTGACCGTGCCCAAGAACCAGCGCAACTTCGCCACTAAGAAGAACCTGCCGACCTACGGCGAGAAGATCCGCGCGCTGAAGAAAAAAGGCGCGAAACTCGTCACCGTATTCGGCATCGGCCGCGCCTGCCACATCGCCTTCTGGGAACCGCACTTTGCCGCCGAATACAAGACCGAAGCCGAGTGGAAGAAGCAGGATTACCGCATCGGCGCGAAGCTCTGCGCGCTGACCGTGGAGCAGAACGCCATCACGAGCTTCAAGAGCCGCACGACCCTGGTGCCCGCCACGGCGAACACCGTGGGACCCGGCCTCTTCCTCATGTCGGATTACATTATCGGCGGCTGCGACGGCACCCTCGGTCGCGGCATGATGTGGCAGGGTATGTCCCTCTGGATGAGCCTGCACCACAAGCCCAGCCCCTGGATCCCCAGCACCTACATGCCCACGCTGCCCGGACGACTCTTCTTCCTGAAGGATCTCGCCGGCCCGCTGGAACCAGAGTGCAACTAAGTTATTTTGAAGGTGTCGCCCAACGGGAGCACGGACTTTCCAGTCCGTGATTTTCGCGCGACTTCGTCGCGCGATACGCGGGTAAGAAAACCCGCGCTCCCGATTGGGTGAACCATCGTTTCTTTTGAAGAGTTTCAGGGACGGCAGGTTTGGACACCTGCCGTCTCTGTTGTCCCTGCCGTCCCTGAAATCTAAGGTCGTCAGCTCCAACCCTGGAGAGAGCCCAACATGAGCGAATACCGTTTGAGCCCCGAAGATGTGGCCGAGTTCGAGCGCACCGGTTGCCTCCTTAAGAAGAAGCATTTCGACACGGAAGAGGTGGACCTGCTCTACAAGATCGCCAAGACGGATCAGGCCATCGCGACGGGCGCGATTGACCGCGTGGACCAGCAGGGCTTCACCACGCGCCTGACGCTGCGCAACACCCTCGAAGACGACATGTACAGCGCCATCGTGCGTTCACACAAGATGGTGAACCCCATGGAGCAGCTCCTCGGCGGCGAGGTCTACCATTACCATCACAAGATGATGCTCAAAGAGCCCCGCGTGGGCGGCGCGTGGGAATGGCACCAGGATTACGGCTACTGGTATGACAACGGCTGCCTCTTCCCCTACATGGCGAGCTGCCTCATTGCCATCGACGCGGCCAACAAAGCCAATGGTTGCCTCCAGGTCATTCCAGGATCGCACCACCTCGGCCGCATCGAGCACGGCGTTGTAGGCAACCAGACCGGCGCAAATCTGGAGCGCATGGAAGAAATCCTCAAGCGTATGGAGGTGGTCTATTGCGAGCTGGAGCCGGGCGATGCCCTCTTCTTCCACGGCAACGTGCTGCACCGCTCCGACGCCAACCTCAGTGAAAATCCCCGCTGGTCCCTCATCTGCTGCTACAACGCGGCGCGCAACAACCCTTACAAGGAACACCATCACCCCTGCTATTCCTACCTGGAAAAATGGCCCGACGAGAAGATCAAAGAAGTCGGCCGCGCCCAGTGGGAAAGCATGCAGGCGGCGATAGCCTGAGACCGCCGTCAAAGAGGGGAAAGCCATGACGGAAAGTCGATCCCCCGTCATCCTCCTTCTCGGTTCCTTCCCACCGCAGGCCCAGGGCATCCCCGGTTATTGCGGGGCGCTGGCCCGTGCCCTCGCGGCCCGAGGCGCCGTTCAGGCTGTCGGATTCAAGGCCATGTACCCGGCCTTTCTTTTTCCCGGTGTGAAGCGCGCCATGGACCCCACCAGTTCCGCGCCCCAGGCCCCCGGTCTCACCGTGCGTCATAGCCTTGCGTGGTATAACCCCATCGGCTGGCTCTGGAACGCCCTGACCACGCCCGCCGATATCGTTCACATTCAGTGGTGGAGTCTGCCCCTCTTTCCGGTTTGTCTGGCCTTTGCTCTCGCCGCGCGACTGCGTCGCCTTCCCGTGGTCGTCACGGTGCACAACGTGCTGCCCCATGAGCCGAGCCCCTGGTTCCTCCGCGCGAGCCGGATGCTCTATCGTTTCGCGGACCAATTGATCGTCCACAGCGAGACCAATCGCACCCAGCTTCTGGAGCATTTCTTACTCCCAGCCGACCGAGTCGCCGCTGTGCCCATGGGCGTGGACGCGACCATCGCAACCCCGATGGAGCCCCGTCTCGCGCGAGAACAACTGGGTCTCGACCAGGATCGGCCAACTCTTCTCTTCTTCGGAACGATCCGGCCCTATAAAGGACTCCACGTTCTGCTCTATGCCCTCGCTATCATCCGCAGGCGCTATCCGGACATCCAACTGGTTGTCGCGGGCGCGCCGTGGGAGCCCTGGGAGAATTATCAGATTATCATGAGGGCGGAAGGCATCGAGGCCAACGTCCACACCCGCCTTGGCCATATCCCTGAGTCTGAAGTGCCCCTTTGGTTTGCCGCCGCCGATCTGGTCGTGCTGCCCTACACCCATTTCGACGCTCAGAGCGCCGTGGGCGCGCAGGTGCTCGGACACGGCCGGCCCCTCATGGTGACGGCCTGCGGCGGGCTGCCCGCGCTGGTCCATGGGGAAAAGCGCTGGATCGCACAGCCCGATGATCCCGTGTCGCTTGCAGTGAAGCTCGGCGACTTTCTGGAAGATCGGGAAGGGGCCGAGGCGGATTTCGCCGCAATCGCGCGGCGGGTCGGCGAGGGCATGTCGCATGAGGCCGCTGCGGGGGCGCACTGGACCATCTATGATCGGATGGCGGCTCGCTGAAGCATGGGGCGCCGTTTCACGGGAGCACATTGGAGCCGTTTCAGCCCTCGGCCTTGCGCGTCCTTTGCCGCTCGTAGAGTAAAATACCCATGATGCTGATGGCGTCGGTAATTTCGCCGCTTGTGACCATGGCGAGCGCTTGATTCCAGGGGACCTTCTTGATCTGAAGTTCTTCGGTACCTTCGGGAGCGGCGCCAACGTGATCCAGGCCTCGTGCGACGTAGAGGAAGCCGCGCTCCGACGAGTGGCAATTGCTCAGGTGGATTTCGTGACCCAGAGGCTCCCAGTGGCTGGCAACGAGTCCGGCCTCCTCTTGCAGCTCGCGCTTGCAGGCTTCGAGGGGATCTTCGTCGAGCTCCGCGCCGCCTTCGATGATTTCCCAGGAGTAGCAGTCGAGGGGATAGCGGTATTGGCCCACGAGGTAGAGGGAGTCATCGTCTTCCAGCGCGAGTACACCCGTGGCGACGCGGGTCTCGACTACACCGTAAATGCCGGGCTTGCCGTCGGGTCGAATGACCTGATCTTCGCGAACGGTGATCCAGGGGTTCGTGTATTTCACTTCGCTGGAAAGGGTCTTCCAGGGATTTCGCTCGGGATTCATTCTGGGCTCCTTCATGGAATGGGCTCGCACAGTATACTGGAAATAAGGATCGGTGCGATGCGTCGCGATAGTGCGCCGCATCAATGTCGCACGCCGCTGGCTGGCAAGCACGATGCATGGTCGCTGCGCAACAAGTGCACAGCCGGGACGGCCGTGCCACGTTCCCTGGCGGGCCCCTCCTGGGCATTCTCCATCGAAAAAACGGCGGGAAGCGCTCGCTTCCCGCCGTCGGGCATTTGGGTCTGTCCCTTGAGGGTCAGTCGTCGGTCTCGCGGAGTTTCGCGAGGACGTTGAAGTCTTCGAGGGTGGTGGTGTCCTGCGTGGTCTCGTTGCCCGCGGCGATATCGCGGAGCAGGCGTCGCATGATCTTGCCGGAGCGGGTCTTGGGCAGGGCGTCGGTGAAACGGATCTGGTCGGGCTTGGCAATAGCGCCGATCTCGTGGGCCACGTGATTGCGTAGCTGGTCCTTGGCCTCGTCGGACACGTCCGCGCCGGGACGGAGCGAGACGAAGGCGCAGATACCCTGGCCCTTGATGTCGTGTGGGAAGCCCACGACGGCGGCCTCGGCGACGAGATCGCTCGAAACCAGCGCGGACTCGATCTCCATCGTGCCCAGGCGGTGTCCGGAGACGTTGATCACGTCGTCGAGACGTCCGATGATCATGTAGTAGCCGTCCTTGGCGCAGAAGGCGCCGTCACCCGTGAGGTACCAGCCCTGCTTGGCGAACTTGCTGAAGTACACTTCCTTGAAGCGCTCGTTGTCGCCATAAAGGCCGCGGAGCATGGAGGGCCAGGGCTCTTTGATGACGAGGAGGCCGCTGTGACCCGCGGGCACTTCCTCGCCCTCTTCGGTGACAATGGCGGCTTTGATACCGAGCATGGGCACGCCGGCGGAGCCGGGCTTGGTGGGCATGGCGCCGGGCAGGGTGGTGATCATGATGGCGCCGGTCTCGGTCTGCCACCAGGTGTCGACGATGGGACAACGCTCCCGGCCGATGTGCTTGTGGTACCAGATCCAGGCTTCGGGGTTGATCGGCTCGCCCACGGTGCCCAGGAGGCGAAGGCTGCTGAGGTCGTACTTCGCGGGGTGCTCGTCGCCCCACTTGGCGAAGGCGCGGATGGCCGTCGGCGCGGTGTAGAAGATGGTGACCTTGTATTTGTCCACGATTTGCCAGAAGCGATCCGGGCCGGGCTGGTTGGGCGCGCCCTCGTACATGAGGGAGGTGGCGCCGTTGGCCAGAATGCCGTAGATCACGTAGCTGTGTCCGGTGACCCAGCCGATATCGGCGGTGCACCAGTAGATATCGCCTTCCTGCAGGTCGAACACATACTTCGACGTCAGGTAGGTATTCACCATGTAACCGCCGATGGTGTGGAGGATGCCCTTGGGCTTGCCGGTGGACCCGGAGGTGTAGAGGATGTAGAGGGGATCTTCCGCGTCCAGCTCCGCCGCCGGGCAATCGTCCGATGCCCCGCCCACGATATCGTGCCACCAGTGGTCGCGGCCGTCGATCATCTTGATGTCGTTGGCGGTGCGCTTTACCACGAGCACGTTCTTGACCATCGGGCAGGTCGCGAGGGCCTCGTCCACCGTGTCTTTGAGGGGGACGATGGCGCCGCGTCGCCAGCCGCCGTCGGCGGTGATGACGCAGCAGCAGTCCGAGTCATGAACGCGGTCGCTGATGGCGGTGGCGGAGAAACCGCCGAAAATGATGGAGTGGAGGGCGCCAATGCGTGCGCAGGCGAGCATGGCAATGGCGAGTTCGGGAACCATGGGCATGTAGATGGCCACGCGGTCGCCCTTTTGCACGCCGAGGCCTTTGAGCGCGTTGGCGGCCTTGCAGACCTGCGTGTGGAGCTCGCTGTAGGTCAGGGTGACTTCGTCGCCGGGTTCGCCCTCCCAGATGATGGCGGGCTGGTTCGCGCGCGCGCCCAGGGCGTGGCGATCCAGGCAGTTATAGGTGATGTTGGTCTTCGCGCCTTCAAACCACTTTACGAAGGGCATGTTGTCCTTGTTGCAGACACGATCCCACTTCTTGAACCAGTGGAGTTCCTCGGCGACGCCCGCCCAGAAGGCCTCGGGGTCTTCGATGGATTTCTTGTACAGGGCATCGTATTCCGCGCGGGTCTTCACCGTCGCGGCGGCGGAAAACTCCGGCGACGGCTCGAACAGCCGGGTTTCTTCCAATACGTGCTCGATTTGCTGGCTCATGGTACTCCTCCGATGGGTAACAGGGCACCACGCATGGTGGTGTTTACGGGTGTCTCTCTCACAGAATCTGCGAGGGCACGGGAATACCCGAAAGGCCTCGCTGAGTAAGGGCTTATTGTACACAATTCCGGGCGTGGATCAACGGGGAGACGGGGAAGGGGGTTACAATGACCCGATACGCCAGCGAAGGTACAGAGAGGGGGCATTCCTGCCCCCATTTTCTTTGACCCCGTGCAATTGCATTGCACGGGTCGGGGGTTGAAATGCCCCCGCTCCATGTCCGCCACGCTCAGCTATCGGTGGAGGTGGAGCGGTTGAGCTCCGCCACGATATCGGTGTAGCCGGCGGCCTGGGCAACCTGGAGGGCGGTCTGGCCCTGGACGAGTTGCCAGACCTGGGCGCCGCTGCGCAGGAGCATGGTGGTCAATTCGGCATCGGCCCGGGCCACGGCCTGGTAGAGGGGCGTCTTGCCTTCCCGGGACTTGGCGTTCACATCGGCTCCGGCGGCCACGATCAACTGGGCCATATCCTGGTTACCGCCGTTGATGGCCATATGGAGGGGCGTCAACTCGGACGGACCCCGCCGCAACCGGACGCACTCGGGCCAGTAGTGGAGCACCTGCTTGGCCAGGAGGATATCGTTTTCCTGAATCGCCTTGAAAATATCGTCGCTACGGCCATGGTCGCTGTCGGTCGCGGGCGGCGGACCATCGAAGCGGGTTTCGGCCTCGTCCACCAGCCCCATCTTCGACCAGTCCGAAAGCTGGGCTTCGACTTCCTGCAGCAGCATGACGACGCGGGCATGGCCCTTGTCCAGGGCGAACTCGCAGGCCGTGTTTCCTTCACGGGAGCGAATCCGGACATCGGCACCGGCGTTCACGAGCATGCGAACCAGTTCCAGATTGCCATTGCGGGAAGCGTACATGAGGGCGGTCATGCCACGGCTGTTGGCGAGGTTTACCTGGGCCTTGTATTCCATGAGGAGCCGCACCATGGGCACGTTGTCATCGCGCACGGCCTGCATGAGGGGTGTCCAGCGCTCATTGCGTGTTCGGGCGTCCACGCAACCGGGGTCTTCGCGAAGCAGGGTGAGCGCGCGGGGGGGATCGTTTTCCGTGACCGCCTGAAAGAGGCTGAAGCCGGTGGCCTGCTGCCGGGTGAAGGAGTCTATAAACTCAACAATGGCGTGCTGATTGAGCGACTCGGCGTAGGCGCGCAGGTCGGTGCCTTCGGCGTCCACCTGATCGATGCGCGCCCCCCCTTCGAGCAGCACTTTGACCATGGCGAGGTCGCATCCATCCACCGCGAAGGCGATGGCGGATTTGCCATCCTTGCTCCGGGCGTGTACATCGGCGCCGTGCTCCAGGAGGGTGGCGGCGATATCGAGTTGTCCGGCGCGCACGGCGATGAGGAGGGGCGTCCATCGGCTGCTGGCGGAATGAACGTTGACGCTGCGGGGCACCTGAACGACGATTTCCTTCACCCGGGCGTGATCGCCCCGGGCCACGACTTCGAGGATATCCATGCAGGCGGCGAGGCGTTTCTCGCGCTTGCGAAGATAGGCGGCGAGCTCTTTGTGGCCCTCGCGCTCCGCCACTTCAACGGGGGTTTCCTTGTTGGCGAAGGGCGAGCTTACATCGGCCCCGGCATTGAGGAGGCGCCGGGCGATGGCCATATTACCGCGCAGCACGGCGATCCGGAGGGCGCACATGCCGTCGCGGGAGTGGTGGTGCACATCGGCCCCGCGATCGAGGAGCCGGCGGACGAGATCTTCGTCTTCTTTCTTTACGGCCATCATCAGGGCGTTCGCACCATCTTTGGGGCATAGATTCACATTTACATTGTGCCCGAGCAGGAGTTCGGTCAGCTCTTTCTGATTTTCCCGCATGGCGATCATGAGGGCGCTCCAACCCCGATTGTCCTGCTGGTTTACGTTGGCCCCGGCGGAGAGGAGAGCGCGAACGATGGACACGTGGCCCTCCCGCGCGGCGATGAGAAGGGGGGTCTCGCGATGGACCGTTTCGGGGTCCACGGGGACGCCTTGCTTGAGCAGGTACAGGAGCGACTGGAGTTGACCGTGCTGGGCGGCGCTGTAAAGGGGGGTCTCACCCTGTCCGGTGGGCAGGGACAGATTCGCGCCATAGCCCGCGAGTTCTTTGAGCACGCCGACATCGCCCTGGCCGGCGGCGTAGATGGCGGCGGTGTAGCCCAAATCGTCAATAGTGTCGGGGTTCGCGCCCTTCTTGAGGCGGCGCATGATGAGGGAGCCATGCTGCTGCGCCACCGCTTCGGGCAGGGTCTCTTTTGTTGCGCCCGCACGCCAGCGCCAGACAACGATGGCGGCGGCCGCAAGCAGGAGCATTATCGTGGCTACAATGTACACCCTGTTCCTCTCACCTGTGCTGCGGTCTGCGAAGTGCCCCGATTCGGAGGCAGCTCCCCACCTTACTGGAAATGTGCGCAGGAAGCGGCCAGTTGCATATCCAGGTACGAGTGGGTCAAATAGTCGTGCTCGCCAATAGTAAATTGATCGGAAAGAAAGGTCAATTTCTTAAATCCATCCTCGTCGGGTGCTCCGTCGGGCTGGACCGCCTCGAACTCCAGGAAATCGCCAAGCCCTGCAACACGGTCCAGATGTATCCGCACATTCTCCCACAGATACAGGGTGCGAACCTTGTCCACCACGGTCAAGGTGCCGAGCGCTTCGGCCAGCATGGCCTTGATGGTGGGATTTACCGCCTCCAGGGTGTAGTCACACCCCTTGGCACCCGCTACGTCAGGCCGGTGGTAGTGTACCAGTTCGGTTCTGCCCGGGTTCGCCTCGCGCAATTTGAGTCGCCCATTGGGAACATCGAAATAGGTGTCGATCTGGTGAATATCACCCTGGAATTGAGCCCCCAGAGTCCGGCAGGCCGCCAGGGCCCGTTCGAAATCGGGAAGCTTGGCCTTAAGTTCGATGTTTCGCATGGGGTGGGCTCCGCGGGGTGTCCGGGTCAAAACAAACACCGCCCGGCGCGCTTGGGCGAACCGGGCGGTGCAACACTTACTCGATAGAGCGGCTCGTTGGAGCGGCCTACATCATGTCGTGGCCGCCGCCACCGCCGGCCGCCGGCGCTTCTTCGGGCAGCTCGGAGATCAGCACTTCGGTGGTCAGCAGGAGGCCGGCGATGCTCGCGGCGTTCTGCAGGGCCGTGCGGGTCACTTTGGTCGGGTCGATGACGCCGGCCTTCATCAGGTCTTCGTATTCGCCGGACGCGGCGTTGTAGCCGATGGAACCCTTCTTGCCACGGACGTGCTGGACGACCGTTGCGCCTTCGTCGCCCGCGTTGTAGGCGAGCTGGCGGAGGGGTTCTTCGATGGCGCGGCGGACGATGTTGGCGCCCACGGCTTCGTCGCCGGAGAGCTTCAGACCGTCCAGGGCGTCCTGGCAGCGAATCAGGGCGACGCCGCCGCCGGGGACAATGCCCTCTTCAACGGCCGCACGGGTGGCGTGCAGCGCGTCTTCCACGCGGGCCTTCTTTTCCTTCATTTCGATTTCGGTCGCGGCGCCGACGTTGATGACGGCCACGCCACCGGCCAGCTTGGCCAGGCGTTCCTGAAGCTTTTCGCGGTCATAATCGGAGGTCGTGCCCTCGATCTGGCGGCGGATCAGGTTGATGCGGCCCATGATGTCGGCGCTGGAACCGGCGCCTTCGACGATGGTGGTGCTGTCCTTGTCGATGACGACGCGCTTGGCGCGGCCGAGATCGCTCAGGCCGATGCTCTCCAGGGAGCGACCGAGGTCGTCGGAGAAGGCCAGGCCACCGGTGAGGATGGCGATATCTTCGAGCATGGCCTTGCGGCGATCACCGAAGCCGGGGGCCTTCACGGCGGCGGCCACGAAGGTGCCGCGGATCTTGTTCACCACGAGGGTCGCCAGGGCTTCGCCCTCAACGTCTTCGGCGATGATCAGGAGCGGCTTGCCGGCTTTGGCAACCTGCTCAAGGAGGGGAAGGAGGTCCTTCAGGTTGGAGACCTTCTTCTCGTGGATGAGGATGTAGGCGTTTTCAAGAACGCATTCCATCGTCTCGGAGTCAGTCACGAAGTAGGGGGACAGGTAGCCCTTGTCGAACTGCATGCCTTCCACGACTTCCAGGGTGGTCTCGATGCTCTTGGCTTCTTCGACCGTGATGGTGCCGTCGTTGCCGACCTTTTCCATGGCGTCGGCGATGATGTTGCCGATTTCCTGGTCGCTGTTGGCGGAGATGGAGGCGACGTTCTTGATGACGTCCTTATCGTTGCGCACCTGCTTGCTCATGCCGTGGAGCTTTTCGGTGATCGCTTCGACGGCCTTGTCGATGCCGCGCTTGAGTTCCATCGGGTTGGCCCCGGCGGTGACGTTGCGCAGACCTTCGCGGAAGATGGCTTCCGCAAGCACGGTCGCCGTGGTGGTGCCGTCGCCGGCCACGTCGGAAGTCTTGGAAGCGACTTCCTTCACCATCTGGGCGCCCATGTTCTCGTACTTGTCTTCGAGCTCGATTTCCTTGGCCACGCTCACGCCGTCTTTCGTGACGGTCGGGGAGCCCCACTTCTTGTCGAGCACGACGTTGCGGCCCTTGGGGCCGAGGGTCGCTTTAACGGCCCGGCTGAGCTTCGTTACGCCCGCCAGAACGCGGCGACGCGCGTCTTCGCCAAATTCAAGTTGCTTTGCCATTGTGCAACATCCTTTTCGTGTTTATTCAGTTTCGAGACCGGGAGTGATTACTCGATGACGGCGAGGACGTCGTCTTCGCGCATGATCAGGTGCTCGACGCCGTCGATCTTCACCTCGGTGCCGGCATACTTGCCCACCAGGATGCGGTCGCCCTTCTTGAGTTCCAGGGGCGTGCGCTTGCCCGCGTCGTCCACCTTGCCGGGGCCCACGGCAACCACTTTGGCTTCCTGGGGCTTTTCCTTGGCGGTGTCGGGGATGATGATGCCACCGCGGACGGTTTCGCTGGGCTCTTCACGCTTGACCAGGATCCGGTCTGCCAACGGACGTACTTTCATGGTCTGTCTCCTCTATTCTGTTGGTGGTTTTGCTTACCACTTTGGGTAGGCCCACGGGTTGGTGGGCGCGTTTATGTTGTTTAAGGGCGGCGCGCTTGTTAGCACTCACCCACGGGGAGTGATAATAACAATCGGGCGCAGTGCTTGTCAATAGGGAGTGGCTGCTGATTCATTTCCCTTGCATCGCGCCGGGGCGCGTGGCATGATCAGGGATCGCTGGCGGAACCGCCACCCATTCCAAGCCCCCAACCTTGCCCTTCAGGCGGATTACCACTTTGTCTAACCTATTGCAAAATATAGACTTCAATCTCGGCGACATTATCGGCGGGGTCGCCGCGCTGATCTTTTATGGCCGCTTCTATCTCCAGTGGTACACCTCGGAGCGGTTGGGGCGCAGCGTGGTTCCGGTGGGCTTCTGGTACATGAGTTGTGTCGGCTCGCTGATGCTTTTCTGCTATGGGGTGTATACGCATTCCGCCGTGGGCACCCTGTCCCACTGCTTCAACATTTTTATCTATGTCCGTAATCTGATCCACGTGTGGCGCAAGAATGGCACCCTCTCCCGGCGGCGCTCGGTGCTGGTTCACGGTCTGGCGGTGGCGGTGATGCTGGTGGCGGTGGCGTTGCTGGTGGTGACCTGGGGGCAAGTGTTTACGAACACGAAGTCGGGCTCCGAGAGCGACGCCGCTCGCACCTGGCTCTGGATCGCCGTCGGCGTGACGGGGCAAGGGCTCTTTGCCTGCCGATTTCTGATCCAGTGGATCACGTCGGAGCGGAAGCAGGAAAGTGTCATCCCCGTGGCCTTCTGGTACCTCAGTATTGCCGCGTCCTTTCTGATGCTGGCGTCATTTGTCCAGTTGGGCGAGTGGATTTTCGGGGCGGGCATGCTGTTGACGCTTCCCATCTACACGCGTAACCTTTGGATGATTCACCGGAAGAAGCAGGCATTCTCCGAGGCTGCGTAACGCGGGGAGAGCAAACTTGACGTTCCCAGACCCCAGTAGCACGCGCGCGATCTGGCGCGCGGGGATCGTGCTGTTGACTACGACGCTCCTGCAGGCGACCGCCACCGGCGAATCGACCGAGGGCCCCCCCGCGTGGCGAATTCTGGAGAAGCTGCTGGCGCCCGACTCGCTTCGGCCCCTGCCGCCGGGTGTGGGCTCCGACCTGCCTTATCCACCGGAACGCCGGTTTCTTTTTGACGAGGTTCTCGGTCTTGAACCCGAAGCGCTCCTGCGCGGTGTGGCCTACGTGGCCGTCCGGAACCCCGCGCCGGCCCAGGCGGACGAAGCGGCGCTGGCCACCCGGGCGCGCCAGGTGGACGACGACCTCGAGGCGGTGCTGGAGTACTATCCTCTGATAGCCCGTTCGGGCGAAGACTTCTCCCGGCTTACGGCGGTCGTCGCGAGCGGATCGCAGCCACTGGCGCTGCGGCGCTACCTGCTCCGAAATTGTGCGCCGCCGAAGGGCCAGCCGGGGGCCTTGTGCGCCTATCTGAGGGACCATCTGTCGGACGGCGCGCCGACGTATCAGGACACGCTCCTTTCGATACTGCAGAATCCCACGGAGGATCCGACCCTCCAGACACAAGCGGCGAGCCTGATGGCAACCCTGATTGCGGATGCGTTTACGGCGATCCTTGCCCGGAGTGAGACGGCGCGCACCTTTGCTGAAAAGACGGGCCAGCCCCTCGATATCCGCATAGAATTGAGCGCGCCGGGGTCCATCCCGCTGGAAAAAGAGGCCCAGGTGCGGGTGGAGCAGCAGCTCCAGCGCGCGGGCACGGCGGCGGCCGTGCTGGAAATGATCGCCCGCGATGGCGGCCGGGACGAGGCGCTCCGTCAGGCGGCCGGCGAGGCGGCCACCGGGCTGCGGGCAACCTATCCCCTGCCGCGCCCGGAAGATGTGCTTCCACCGCCACCGCCCATCCCGTTCCCGGACGGGAATTGAATCCGGAACGGGCCCCGTGTAGCATAGGCGGGGCAGTTTCTAAAACCCCATTCCGAGCGGGCGTCGCCTCCCGCACAAACCCATCAGGACTTTTTGCCATGCCCATGCCCGTAACGATTGAAAATGCCCCCCTGAACGGGCTGCTGATTGTGAAGACCGGCGTGTTCCACGATGACCGGGGCTTTTTCTCCGAATCCTATTCCAGAGACATGTGGAAAGCCGCTGGATTTGAGCTGCCCTTCGTGCAGGATAACTTGAGCAAGTCGAAGAAGGGCACGCTGCGAGGCATGCACTACCAGATTTGTCCGGAAGAAATGGGTAAGCTGGTGCGCTGTGTCCAGGGCGCGGTATTTGACGTGGCGGTGGATTTGCGGAAGGGCTCACCGTCCTACGGCAAATGGTTTGGCCTGGAACTTTCCGGCGAGAATCACCTTTCACTTTGGGTGCCCGCGGGCTTTGCCCACGGTTTCGTGGCACTGGAGGACAACAGCCTGGTGCATTACAAGTGCACGGCCCACCACGCACCGGCCTATGAGCGTGCGCTGAACTATGCATGTCCGAAGGTGGGAATCCAATGGCCGATTGAGGCCACGATTGTAACGCAGAAGGACCAGGACGCGCCGATGCTGGATGACGTGGATACGAATTTCGTCTACGGGGGCTGACCAGGCGCTGATTACGGCTCGTGCCGCAGTGTCCCTTCCAGGCAATCCAGGAACTCATCCGCCTTGCGGTTCCGGGTATAGTTTGCCAGCACATGGGCGCGCCCGTTCGCGCCAAATTGTTCGCAAAGCGCGGGTTCGGCTGCAAGTCGCTGAATCGCATCGCGGTAGGCGGCCGCGTTTTCCGGCTCGACGGCGATGCCCGCATGCGCCTCTTCCAAGAGCTGCCGGGCCTGGCCTTCGGCCCCGAGGATGATGGGCCGGGCGCAGGCCATGATCTCGAACATTTTTGATGGGATGTTGTAGCGAAAGACATCCTTATTCTTCAGGGGCACGAGACAGCAATCGGCGGCGGCGTAGAAATCGGGCATGGCGGCTTTGGGCTGACTTGGGAGAAACTCGCTATTGCCCAATCCGCGATGTATTGCCTCCTTACTGAGTCCCTCCCACTCCGCGCCGCCGCCCACAAAAACGAAATGGAAGCGCGATTCGCCGGCGAGCAGTTCGGCCGTATCCAGGATGGTGCCGAGCCCCTGGGAAAGGCCGTGGGTCCCAATGTAGAGCACGACGAATTTGTCGCTCCACCCGCGCGCGGCGCGAATACCGTTTTTTTCTTTGGGGACGAAGAACGTCTCGTCGATACCGTTGGTGATGGTAAAGAGCTTTTGCGGCGAGATACCACGCGCTTCGATGTACTGCCGGGAGGCTTCCGATACGGTGATAACGGCGCGGCTGCGTCGGTAGAGGAACATCTCCAGTCGCTGAAGGCCGTGGATGATGATCGGGTTGGTAATGGCGCCGAGATCGATGATGTGCTTGGGCCAGAGGTCGCGAACTTCGAGTACAAAAGGGCGGCGCTTGATGCGGGAGACGAGATAGCCCCCCAGGGCGCAGAGCATCTGGGGGGTGGTGCCGACGACGACGTCGCACTTGCCGGTGGCGAAGATGCCGAAGCCGACGGCGGAGGCCATGAAGGAGAGGAAGCTGACGCAGCGCTTGAACACGCCCCGATTGGGGGCGACGAGAAACCAGCAGCGGAGCACCCGGATGCCATCGATCTCTTCGCGGTAGAGCCACTTGCCCCGGTACGTGGGAGGCACGATCCCGTCTGGGTGGTTGGGCAGCCCACAGAGCACGGTGACCTGATGGCCCCGCGCGACCCAGCGGCGGGCGTGCTCGTGGGTCCTTGCGGCGGGGGCGCCGACTTCGGGCGTAAAGTACTGGCAGAAAAACAAGATCCGCACAACAATCCTTTGGAATTGAGAATGGTGATTGCAGAATAGTGAATTGAGCGCTGTTGAGACAAGAGAAACCTGCTCCTGGTCCAGTCTCTTTCTCAATTCACCATTCACTATTCTCAATTCGGTCCTTGACAGCGGCTTGGCCGGCTGATTAGAGTCATGGGCAATCTGAACCGGGGAGTCTTGGATGGGACAACGGCTGCAGAAGAGCTTGCTGTACTGGCGCACGGCGCGGCACTTGAAGCCGTCGCAGGTTTTCTGGCGTCTGCGCTACCGGCTGGGCAATGGCCGGGTCTCGCGTTACATTCCTCCCAATCCCCTGCCCTCGATGGACGAATCCCTTGCCGAGCAACTCCGGGAACTTGCCATCCACTGGGCCGCGGCGGCACCGCCAGACCCGCTGCGGGTCCAATCCTTCTTGCGTGGACGCTTTACCTTCATCAACAAGACGGTTCAGAGCGCCCGACCACTCTGGCGCGGCCTGGATGTTCCAAAGCTCTGGGCCTACCACCTGCATTATTTCGAATATGGCCGCGACATTGCCCTGCTCCATCCCGACCCGTCTTCGCCGGAGGCCGCGACCGTGCGGACCTGGATGGAGGATTGGATGGCGAAGAACCCTCGGGGCACCTCGCCGGCGTGGGATGCTTTCCCCCTCTCGGCGCGGCTGATGAACTGGTGCATGATTGCGTCGATCTACGGGTGGCGGGATTTTGAGCTGGTGTCGAGTCTGCACGAGCAACTGGATTATCTGGCCGGGCATCTGGAGCGCGACCTGCTGGGTAATCACCTGTTGAAGAACGCCGCCGCGATGACGGTCGCCGGGGCGCTGCTCAACAGTCCACGGGCGGAAGAAGGTCTCGCGCTACTGAAGGAGCAGGTCCTGATCCAGTTTCTGCCGGACGGCGGCCACATTGAGCGCAGTCCCATGTACCATGCGCTGGCCTTGCAGGATCTGATCTTTGCTTGCGCGGTGCTGGAGCCTCGCCCGTCGTGGCTGGAGGACAGCATCGAACGGGGCCTCGCTTTTCTACAGGGCATTTCTCATGAAGACGGGCACGTTGCCCAGTTCAACGACGGCGCGGCGGATGAGGCCCCTTCGAGCGCGGCGCTGCGGGCGCTGGCCCTCTATTTTGATCCGGACTTGCCGCCGCTTGCGGGGGGATCCGCGGCTTTTCCCGAGAGCGGACTCTATCGCCTCGAACCCGGCGGTATGGGCGGCCTCATGCTGGTGAAGGCGGGTGAATCGACCGTGAACTACCAGCCGGGACACGCCCATTGTGATTTGCTGAGTTTTGAGTACAGCCTGCGCGGCGAGCGGCTGCTGGTAAACACGGGCACCCACGGCTATGCCGAGAGCCCGTGCCGGGCCTACTGCCAGTCGGCCGCCTCCCACAATACGCTCCGTATCAACGGCGAGGAACAACTGGAGCATTGGTCGACGTTTCGCGTGGCGCGCCGGATCCATGGCGAAGTACTCCACTGGGATCCCTGCGAGCCCACGCTCCGGGCCGCCTACACAACGCGACGGGGCGTTCGCCATGAGCGACTTTTCGCCTGGGACAGCGGCGGCTGGTGCCGGGTGCAGGACAAGATCTCTGGAGCGGGCGCGCTATCGGTTGAGACCTTTCTGCATTTCCACCCGGAGTGTCGCGTGGAAGCGCTGGAGAACCGGCCCTGCTCGGGCGTTTACCGGCCGTACAGATTGACGACGGGCACGCAGATCCTGCAATTGCTCATCTTCGGGGCGCAAGAAGTAATTCACCACCGGGGCCGGGTACCGCTGGGTCCCGGCTGGTATTTCCCGCGCTTCGGGGAGGCGGTCGCCGCGGACACGCTCGTGGCCCGATCGGAAGGGAACAAGGAAATGACCATCAGCTTTGTGATCGCGCCCTGCGACGAGCATGGTCACCCGCCGGCGATCATTCAGAACTTCCTATCGGCCTGGAAACCGCGTAACGGCGCGTCATGATTGTCCCAGGACCGGACAACCGCATTTTCCAAGTGCTGCGGGGCGCGATATACGTTTGGATCGCGGTGATCGTGATTGCGCTGGATCCGCGCACGGAGGATCCCGCGACGCCGATCAAACACCTGGCCTGTGGGGTGGTGGCGGCCGGTATCGTAATCGGCTGGGCGGCCGGTCTTCGAATGAACCGCGTGCCCTACCGCAACATGAGCCATGCCCTCTCGTGTCTTTTCCTATTTTTCGGCGTCCTCGCGGTATCCGCCGCCGTATCCGACGCGTCGCACCGGGGCATCGAGGCGCTGGCGCCCTGGGCGGTCTTCGCGGCCATCGGCTTTGTCGCCTATCAGGTATTCCCCCACACGTACCATCTCCGCAACCTCATGCGGGCGATCGTCGGCGCTGTGGCGCTTTCAAGTGTGTATGGACTGGCCCAGCATTTCGGCTGGGATCCCTTTCCCTGGGCGATGCGCGATGTGGAGGAGTACCGCGCCCTGCCGGCGACCTATGGTAACCCCAATCTCGCGGGCCACGCGCTGGTTGTCGCGCTGGTGCTGTGCGCCGGGTTGCTGTCGGATGCCTGGCAGACAAAGCGGCCGTTGGCATTTGCGGTGTACCTTGTGCCGGGCGCGGTTATGGCGGCCCATCTGGCCTTTACGCACATGCGGAGCGGCCCGGTGGCGCTGGGTGTGGCCCTGGTCTTTGTGGCCATCGCGCTTGTCCTGCTGCGACGCGTAAAACGCCCCTGGCAGGCTGCGGGCGTGGCCCTGTCCGCATGTGCGGGCCTGCTCTTTATCGCCGTGGCCGCGGTGCTGCTGCTGGCGCCGATCTTGAACCTGGACAGTTCCCTTCAGCTTCGGCTCAACGGCTACGCGGGGGCGGCGGCGCTGTTTCTGGAGAATCCAATCTTCGGTGTTGGGCCCGGAAGCTACGCCTTTTACAACATACCGCATTGGAGTTCATTCGAAGCGCTCTGGTACGCGCTTGAGCACAAGCGCAATTTTCATGCGCACAACGAGTGGCTGGAAATGGCGGCTGAGTGCGGCATCCCGGGCCTGGCGGCGCTCATCGGCCTCTTCCTCTTTTCTATCATTACTTTTTTCGAAAACCCCTGGATGGCCGGAGAGAAGCACTGGGGCCTTCTTCTGGCCCTTCCCGCTGCGATGGTCGCCCTGGCGACGGACGCTTGCTTTGGCTTCAATCTCCATGCCCCGGTCAGCGCGGGCCTCTTCTTTCTGCTTCTCGCGCTGCGCCCCGCCCGCCCCTATTACAGCGCGCCCACACGTAAATCGGCGCGGCGCGGCACGGCGCCACTCTGCGTGGTGACGCTGGCCGCCGCCTGGTGCCTGTGGAGCGACTACGGCTATGAGCGGCAATATCAACGGTGCGCCGGCGCTGTTGACTGGGAACGGGGACAACGGGATTCGGGCACGTCCGAGGAAGACGTGAAGGGTGTTTCCGACCTGCTCGAATCACTGACGGATTCGCGCCCTCTCGATTACCGGGGCTGGGTGCTCCGAGGCGATCATGCGCTGATGCAGGGAGCGGCAAAGCAGGCTGCGGACGCCTACGGGCGGGCCTTGTGGGTGCACCCCCACCTGCCGCGCCTGCACGTTCAGCGGGCCCGGGCGTTGATACTTCAGGCGCAACAGGAAAAGGTCGAATCTGCGGTGAAGCTGGCCAGTAAGCACGCGGATATTGCGCTGGCGCTATGCCCCGATTTGGCGGAGGCCCAGGCCATGCTGGGCTGGGCCGCCTACGTAAAGATGTCCTATCCCGGGCTGGCTCCTTCGGATGCCGACCTGCGGATTGCTGTGGAGCGCTTTAATCACGCCAGAGCGCTAGGCCTGGTAGACGACGCACGAATCGATGGCGCTCTCGCCGAATGCCACGGACGCCTTGGGGCCTGGGAGGAAGCCGCAGCCGCCTGTCAGCGCTATGTTGCCGCGTGGCCTTACGAACTTGAACGCTGGGCGCGCTGGCGCGAGGCCGCCACCCGGGCGGGCGGCGCGGCACTTGTCCAATATCGACAGACGCTGCTCCGACATTTCGCGCCATCGAACGAGGGCAAGATGCCTAACTCGCCCGAACTGGCCGTCTGGCTGGCCAGCCAGATTGCGGCCCTGGCCCAAAGTCCGGCGGAGGTGTATGTAGCGGAACGGGCCCTGAGCGATGGGCTTGACGCTAAAGCCGCCTTGACGGGTATCTGGAGCGCCTTGCTGGGACTTGCGCCAGAAAATTCACGCGCGGATACACTCGTGCGCCTGATTTCATCATTCCCTGCATCGCGGCGGGCGGATATATCGCCGACGATTCTGGCGCTGCATGATGCCCTGAGCGCGCCGAAAGCGGATTCCCTGACCAATGCGGCAATGGCGCTGGCACGGGAACTGGCCACGGCGCCGGGGACGGAGGACTTCGATCGGGCCTCGGTTCACGCGCCGCTTATGGCCATGCTTGGCGACGCCCTGCGCGTCAGCGGCTTGCCCAATGGGGCGATGGGTCCGGCGCTTCAAGCGCTGGGGGCCACGCAGTTTGAGACGGGCGACCTCCGGGGCGCGGACGAAAATCTGCGGGCTGCCGAAGCCGCATTACCCGCCGGGGAGCTCGCGCAGGCGTGGTATTACCATGCGCGGACCCTGGCGGCATTGGGGCGGCACGAGGCGGCGCTGGCCATGGCGAAGGCCGCGCAGGATGGAGAGGGCGGCGTGGTGGAATACCAGTGGCAGCTCGCCCGATGCCTGGCGGCGGGAGGACATGGCGAGGCCGCGCGCTTTTCATTCGACGCTCTCCTCGGGATACTGCCCCCGGATCATCCCTATCGTGCCCTCGTGGAACGTGATCGGCAGGCGCTGGTCGTGCGGGAGTCATCGCCATGAACGCGGAGCGGCGAGCGCTGTGCAAGCGTCTCTTCAAGGTTTGCGTCGGCCTGTCGCTGCTTCTTTCGGCCATGGCCCTCTTGCTGACCGGTTGGGGCTCCACGGTGTTGCCTGGGCTTTCGAAATCCCTGGCCGAAGTGGCGCTGGAGCAGGGTGAGCGCCGGGAGGCCGCGGGGAATCTGACGGAGGCGCGAGTATTCTATGAGCAGGCCCTCGCGGGTCAATTTCACGGTGAGGCCAACCACAACCACTGCGAGAAGCGGCTGGGCGTGGTGCTGTTGCGACTGGGCGAGCACGCGGCGGCGCTGGAGCATCTCGCGCGTGTGCAGGCGAGTCCGCTGCGGAGTGTAAACGGCTTTGGCCCGCTGGTGGAGGCGCTGATAGCGCTGGGGCGTTGGGAGGAGGCTAAGCGCGAGGCGGAGCGTTGGCTGGTGGAATCGGGGGATGAGTCGATCAATCGGGCACGCGCCCATCAGGCGCTTGGAATGATTGCGCTCGAGCGCGGTGAACTCGATGATGCGGAACGGCATTTTCACGAGGCGCTGTCGGCAAATACGCCAAACGCCGCTCGCGCGGGCCTGGCGAGGGTGTACGCCGCGCGGGGAGACAGGGCAAAGGCGCGCGACACGATGGCCGGGTATCTCGCCAGCGCGCCGCCGGACAAGGACACGGCGGCAAACTGGGCGCTGCTGGAGTCGTGGATGCCGTGACAAAAAATGCGGCACCTGAGGCACTACGGCAGGCCCTGCACAGGGCGCTCCGAAGCACAACTCAGGGTGCCACCTTTCCTCAATCTCTCAGCGGAAATACACTTTGATCGTCTTAATCTCGAAGGGTGTGAAGCTCAGCTCGACCTCGTCGCCATGGACAGTCAGTGCGTCGTCGTTTTCTTCCATCAGGTTGCAGTGGAAGGCGCGCTTCACGGGACGGCTGAAGCTGACCACGGCGATGCCGCGGGTGTTACCGGCTTCGTAGAGTCGCACCACGATTGCTTCGTCGTCCTCGGCTTTCTTGACGGTATCCACGATAAGATGGGGATCGCTCACGCGGCAAAAATCGAGAATACTCTCGGCGCCGGTGGGAATGGCGGCCCCGGCGGCAACGAGGGGCACGTTGAGCGCCCAGGCTTCGCGCACAACCGTCTCCACGGCGAAGGGGCCATCGTGGGGAAAGAGGGCGTAGGTGAATTCGTGATCGCCAATATCCGCCAGTTCATCAGGGCAACGGGGCGAGCGAAGGAGCGTGAGAGAAACCTTTCCATCAAGGGTGTCGTAGCCATACTTACAGTCGTTGAGCAGCGCCACGCCGTAGTTCCCTTCGGACATATCGACCCATTTGTGTGCGCATGCTTCGAATTTTGCGCGGTCCCACGTGGTGTTTTCATGGGCATTGCGCATGACATGGCCAAACTGGATCTCGGCGCGGATTTGGGCGGAGTGGATATCCACGGCAAACCCGGTCTTGAGCAGGGTGCGGTCTTCCTGCCAGTCCACTTGGGTTTTGAAGTCGATGCGGCGCGTGTGGGCGTAGACGGTTAAGTCCTGGGTGATGCGGGAACGGCGCCCGACGGCCCAGGAGGATCGGATGGTCAAGAAGAGGGGGCCGTCGGCGACCAGCTCACGGGATTCGAGCACATCGACGATCTTCACGTGGTCCCGATAGAATCGGTCGATATCCCAGGCATCCCAGAACAGGGGCATGTCCTCGGCGATATAGAATTCGTTCAACTTGCCACCGGCCTTCACCACTTCGCGTCGCGCGGACTTGTCGAAAAGCTGCTTGATGCGCCCGGCCCTGTCGAAGGCGATGGTGTAATGGGGCGTTTCCAGGGCTTTGCCGCTGTAGGTGAAGGGGGATGCGTCTTCCCTCGTTTTCTCACGCAGGGCGACGGGCGCAATGCTGAGTCCGGGCGCGCGGACGAGCACCGCCAGGCCGTCTTCGGTTTCCTGACAGGGCAGAAAGTGCCCCTCGCCATCGCAGACGGCGGTGGCGCGGTCGCCGTGGAGCACGACGATATCTTCACGGGGCCAGGACACGGCATTGGCCACGACCTGGGCGCGTCCCTGGCCATCGGGCAGGAGCTCGCGGCCCAGGGTGTCGAGGGCCTTTCCTCGCAAGGCCAGGAGTTCGTGCTCCATGTCGGCATACTCGGATTCGGCGACTTCATAGACGCTGCGGACGCTGGAGCCGGGGATGATGTCGTGGAACTGGTTCGTCAATAGCGTGCGCCAGTGCTTCTGGAATGCGTCGGACGGATAGGCGAGTCCGTGGGGCATGGCCATGGCGGAGTAAAGCTCCACCTCACGCAGCAGGAATTCCAGTTTGCGGTTGTAACGCTTCGTGCGGGCCTGGGTCGTATAGGTGCCGCGGTGATACTCGAGGTAAAGCTCACCGACCCACACCGGCCGTTTCACCTGATCTTCGCGGAGCCGTTCGAGAAACTTGGAGACGTTGACCCACTCGGTCTTGGGGCAACCTTCGAGGTTTTTCATGCGGTTGGCGTTCTCGCACATCTCGCGGCTGGGGCCGCCGCCGCCATCGCCCCAGCCTACGGAGCTGAGGGTGCAATCCTGCGTTTCCTTGTACTGCACGCGGCTCCACACATGCTGGGAGGAGTCGGGCCGGACAAAGGCGTTGTAGCCCATGTAATCCTTGCCCTCGAAGAGGCCCATCATGTTGATGTAGTGGGTGAAGATGCGCGTGCCGTCGATGCCCTCCCAGTGGAAGGTATCGAAGGGGAAGCGATTTGTGTCGCCCCAGTTGATCTTGCTGGTGACGAAATTCTTAATGCCGCACTTGGCGAGGATCTGGGGCAGCGCGGCACTGTAGCCGAAGACATCGGGGAGCCAGAGCGTGTCGCCGGTGTAGCCGAAGACTTCGCGGGTTTTCTTGCGCCCTTCGAGGAACTGGCGCACGAGGGACTCGCCGCTGGGCATGTTGCAATCCGCCTCGACCCACATGCCGCCGTTCGGCTCCCATCGCCCTTCCTTAACGCGCTTCTTGATGCGGGGGAGCAATTCGGGGTAGTGAGTCTCGATGACATCGTAGAGCCAGGGCTGGGACTGCTGAAAGCGGAAGTCGGGGTAGTCATCCATCAGGTTGAGGATGGTGGCAAAGGACTTCGCGGCTTTGCGAATCGATTCGCGCACGGGCCAGAGCCAGCCGATGTCGATGTGACAATGGCCCACGATACCCACGGTGGGGGTGGTGGGGCCATTCTTGGTGGCGAGGAGTGGCGCGAGAATGGCGCGGGCGGCTGCGGCCGTGCTTTCAAGCTCTTCCTCGGTTTCCCACTGCATGGGAACGAGGTTCAGGGCCTCGTTGAGTCCGGCGAGGAGACGTGCGCGGCGCAGGCTGTGTTCGTCGAGCATGCACGCGGTGCGGAAAAGGACCTCGGCGTCGTAGTAGAGGCCGGCGGCGGCTTCGCGCTCGTAGAGCAGGGCGCTGGAAATCAGCGGCAGGGGTGGCTCCACGCCAGGGTCGCGCTCGGTGAACTGGTGGGTGTAGAGCTGGTCCTTCCAGGGATCCATGCCGGGCATCAGGTGGCCGGTGTAGGCCTCCACATAGATCTCGTGGGATTCGCCGCCCTTCGCGGGACCGTGGAGAAGCACTTCTTCATGGCCGTGATTCATGCCGGCGAAGGATTCCCCGTCGAGCCAGAGCATTTTATCGGTGTGGCTCTGGTGGCGATAGAACACGCGGTGGCCCTTGAGGGATTTGGGGATGTCGATGCGACCGCGAAACCAGGTGGTGCCCCAGTGGGTGCCCCAGGTGCATCCGACGGGCGCGGGAACGTAGTTCAACTCCGCGGGCGGTCGGCGCAGGTGCTGCAGGGTCTCCGCCATCTCCAGCGGCACATCCGCAACCCAGGCATAGCGCCATTCCTTCAGTTTTTCGATGCGGCGGCCGAGTTTTTCGATGACCTTGGGGGGCAGCATGGTGATCCTCTATCTTGGCGCGGCAAAGCGTCGCGATTGGGCGTGGTTAATGGGTTGAGCGGGGATTTTATCACATGCGAGTCTGGAGTCTGGAGTCTGGAGTCTGGAGTCTGGAGTCTGGAGTCTGGAGTCTGGAGTCTGGAGGCGGGA
>JAEUWI010000082.1:12710-25953 GCA_016791475.1 Candidatus Hydrogenedentota bacterium | reverse complement strand
GTTGTTAAGTTGTTGTTCCTTAACTATTTAACACCCTGAGCGGCCCAACTATTTCATGGGGCCGTGAAATTTCCGGGTTAGTTACTCGCCTCACGGGCGGGAATTCCGCGCTTGCGTGCCCGCCACAACGGGCGGTGGATACCCCCTTAAATCCCGCTGAATATTGCGTTTAACTTGGTTTTAGCCGGCCATTTTTGCTATAATGACGCGTATTCCAAACACCATCTATCCGGGGGGCACCATGAGTCGAGGTAAGTATAATGGCTAAAGACAGTTACGATGGAAGTTCGATTCAAGTTCTGGAGGGTCTGGAGGCCGTCCGGAAACGTCCCGGTATGTATATCGGCGATACGAGCACACGGGGCCTCCATCATCTGGTCTACGAAGTGGTGGACAACAGCGTCGACGAGGCGCTGGCGGGCTACTGTAACCAGATCAATGTCTCGATTCATATCGATAATTCCATCACGGTCGTCGACAACGGTCGTGGTATCCCCGTGGACCTGCACCCGAAGTTCAAGGGCAAAACGGCGCTGGAAGTGGTACTCACGGTGCTCCACGCCGGCGGCAAGTTCGACAACGAATCCTACAAGGTTTCGGGCGGTCTGCACGGCGTGGGTGTGAGTTGCGTGAATGCGCTTTCGGCCTGGCTGGAGGTGGAGGTGAAGCGCGATGGGAACGTCTACGGCATGACCTTCGAGCGCGGCAAGCCCAAGGGCAAGCTGGAGACCAAGGGCAAGGCCAAGACGACGGGCACCAAGATTACCTTCATGCCCGATACCGAGATCTTTGAGGTTTCCGAGTACAACGCGGAAATCCTCCGCAGCCGCCTCCGCGAGTTGGCCTTCCTGAACAAGGGCATCAAGATTGTCTTCGAAGACGAGCGCACGGTCGACGAACCGGAAGTGATGCAGTACAAGGGCGGTATTGTCGAGTATGTGGCGTATATCAACCGGAACAAAGAGCCGCTGCACCGCAAGCCCATCTACCTGGAACTGGCCAAAGATGGCGTTGAGGTGGAAGTGGCCATGCAGTACACGACGGTGTACACCGAGACGCTTTCGACCTTCGCGAACAACATCAACACCCACGAGGGCGGCACGCACCTGAGCGGTTTCCGCGCGGCGCTTACCAAGAGCCTGAACGACTACGCCAAGAAGAACAACCTGCTGAAAAAGCAGATGGCGGCCCTCTCGGGCGACGACGCGCGGGAAGGCCTCACGGCGATTATTTCCGTGCGCCTGCACGATCCCCAGTTTGAAGGCCAGACCAAGACGAAGCTGGGCAACAGCGAAATCCAGGGTATCGTGAATTCGCTGGTGTATGAAGGGCTCCAGACCCACTTTGAAGAGAACCCCACCACCGCCAACCGGATTATCAACAAGACGCTGGAGGCGGCGCGCGCGCGGGAGGCGGCCCGCAAGGCCCGCGACCTGACCCGGCGCAAGGGCGCACTGGACTCCATCGGCCAGGCGGCCAAGTTGGCCGATTGTTCGGAAAAAGATCCGGCGCTCTGCGAAATCTTTATCGTCGAGGGTGACTCGGCCGGTGGTTCGGCCAAGCAGGGCCGGGACCGGCGCTTCCAGGCCATCCTTCCGCTGCGCGGTAAGGTGCTGAACGTGGAGAAGGCGCGCATCGACAAGATGCTGAGCAACAACGAAATTCGCTCGCTGATTACGGCGCTCGGCACGGGCTTCGGCGATACGGATTTCGACATCAGCAAGCTGCGCTACCACAAGATCATTATCATGACCGATGCGGACGTGGACGGCGCGCACATTCGCACGCTGCTCCTCACGTTCTTTTTCCGCCAGATGCCGGACCTGATTCGCCGCGGGCACCTCTACATTGCCCAGCCGCCGCTGTACCAGATCCGCAAGGGCAAAAAGGCTCAATATGTGAGTACGGAAGCCGAGTTCGAACAGTTTATTTTTGACGGCGTGCTCGATACGGTGAAGGTTTCCAGTTCCACCTCCAACGGAAAGGGCGTGCAGAGCAAGGTGCTCCTGCGGGCCTTCCGCGCGGCGCAGGATCGGCGCAAGATGCTGGCACGCCTTCACCGGGTCTACGGTGTTGACGAAGCCGCCGTGTATAAGTGCATGGAACTGCCCCGGGAACTGCTGCACGACGCCAGCCAGCTTTCCGCTGCGCAACTCGCCGAAATTTTTGGCCCCAATGCCCAGATCGTAAACATGGCGGAAGAGCAGGCGGAGCTGGAGGGGATGCCCGAAGATCTGGTCAACGGCAAGAGCAAGCGTGTGCGCCAGGCCGGTCAGATCGACCTGGCTTTCATGAAGAGTCACGAATTCTCCGCGATGCTCACCCACATGGAGCCCCTCAAAGCGGTGGGCGAAGCGCCCTTCACCGTGGAGCCCAATAAGGGCAGCGAAAGTTCCGACACCTTCCAGACGGACGATCTCCTGGATCTCTACAACCGCCTCAAAGAGATCGGCAGCAAAGGCATGCACATCCAGCGCTACAAAGGTCTGGGCGAAATGAACGCGGAGCAGTTGCTGGAGACCACGATGGATCCAGAGAACCGCACGCTGCTCAAGGTGATGGCGGAGGACGAAGCCACGGCAAGCGAGATGTTCGTCACGCTGATGGGCGATCTGGTGGAGCCGCGCAAAGAATTTATCGAGAAACACGCGCCGGAAGTGCAGAACCTGGATATTTAGCGCGGCTGCGGTGTTTGAAGAGCGGAACCGCAATTTTTCGCAAATTAACGCAAATTTGAACAGAAGCGATGGGCGCTTCACTCGTTCCCAAGCTCTGCTTGGGAATGCAGTCCCCGAAGCTCCGCATCGACAAACACCGAGTAACTGCTTAGGGCGTTGAAGAATTTGAACCGCGCATAGACGCGAATTTTTCCCGAGAGTTTCAAAATACTTTCGAACGTGTTTCGCGATCAAACTGAGGGCCTTGCCATGGGTTTCATGCTCGATACGACGCCTGATGCATCAGGATATTACTGGGAAACCAAAGCGCAAATGACGCCAGCGCAACGCGCACGGGAGGCGTTTCGCCTGTCGGAGGAATTGCGCCTCGACACATTGGCGAAGGTACGAAGTCAGAACCCCGGTTTTTTGGAGGATGAGGTGAAATTGGCCTACATCCGCCACATCTGCACCGATGAGGAATACCATACGCTGCTTCCTGTAATCGAGGAGCGGATGAACCGAGACCGACTCAACGCCTCCAGTGGAGTGACGCACTAGAAATCACGCTGACCGGCTCTACGGCTGGACTTAGATAAATACCCGCAAGGACGAAAAATGGCCAGAGACGACATCAAGCCGATAGCCATCGAGCAAGAAATGAAGAATTCGTTCATGGACTACTCCATGAGCGTGATTGTGAGTCGCGCGCTGCCGGATGTGCGCGATGGGCTGAAGCCGGTGCACCGCCGCATCCTCTATGTGATGCAGGAGCTGGGGCTGGTAAAAGGCCGGTCTTTCCGCAAATGCGCCTCCATCGTCGGTGAGACCCTGGGTAACTATCACCCTCACGGCGACGCGTCGGTGTACGATGCGCTGGTCCGCATGGCCCAGGAATGGAACATGCGCTACCCGCTGGTGGACAGCCAGGGTAACTTCGGCTCCATCGACGGCGACAACGCGGCGGCCTACCGGTACACCGAAGCGCGCATGGAATCCATCACCGCCGACATGATGGCGGACCTTGATAAAGAAACGGTGGACCTTCAGGAAAACTTCGACCAGCGCCTCAAGGAGCCGACGGTACTTCCCTCGGCATTTCCGAACCTGCTGGTGAACGGTTCCTATGGTATCGCCGTCGGTATGGCCACGAGCTGCCCGCCCCACAACATCACCGAAGTGTGCAACGCCATCGTTCACTTTATTGACAACCCCAAAGCAACGCCCAACGACCTGATGAAGTACATCACGGGACCCGATTTCCCCACGGGCGGCGTGATCCTCGGGCGCAAGGGCATCAAGGATGCCTACCGCACGGGCCGGGGTCGTCTCAAGGTGCGGGGCCGCGTGGCGGTGGAGACGAAGAAGGACGGCGGTCAGGGCAAGCAGAGTATCATCATCCAGGAAATCCCGTACCAGGTGAACAAGCTTCGGCTCATCGAGTCGATTGCCGATCTGGTGCGCAGCAAGACCATCGAAGGTATCACCGACCTCCGCGACGAGTCCGACAAGGACGGTATGCGTGTGGTCATCGAACTGCGTCGCGGCGAAGAGCCCGAAGTGGTGCTTAACCAGCTCTACAAGAACACGCAGTTGCAGGCTACGGCCAGCATTATCTTCCTGGCGCTGGTGAACAACCAGCCCAAGGTACTTAATCTCGCCGAATTGATCCACTACTACGTGGAGCATCGCGCCGAGATTGTAGAACGCCGCACCCGCTTCCTGTTGGACAAGGCGGAGGCCCGCGCCCACATCCTCGAAGGCTTGCTCAAGGCCATCGACCACATCGACGAGATTATCAAGATAATCCGCGCTTCGGCCGATCGGGATGACGCCCGCGACAAATTGATCGCCGCCTTCGGTTTCTCCATCATCCAGGCGAATGCCATTCTGGCCATGCGTTTGCGTCAGCTTACCGGGCTGGAGCGTGAAGAGCTCCAGAACGAGTATGCAGAACTGCTGAAAGAGATCGAACGCCTGACGACCATTCTCTCCAGCCAGAAGAACATTCTCGCCGTGGTTCGCGAAGAGATCATCGCCGTCCGCGAGAAGCACGGTGACGAGCGCCGCACCGACATCCTCGATGAAGAGGGCGAATTCAACGTCGAGGATCTCATCGCCGACGAAAACATGGTGGTGACCGTTTCCAACGAAGGCTATATCAAGCGCCTTCCCGTGAGCACCTACCGCAAGCAGAAGCGCGGCGGCCGGGGTGTTTCCGGTATGGACACGAAAGATGAAGATTTCGTAAAGGACCTCTTCATCGCATCGGCCCACCAGTACATGCTCTTCTTCACCAACTTGGGTCGGGTCTACTGGCGCAAGGTTCACGAGCTGCCGAAAATGAGCCGTACCGCGCGGGGTCGCGCCATGGTGAACCTGCTGAGCCTCGCGGGCGACGAGACCGTGACGGCCTTCCTGCCGGTTCGCGATCTGCACGAGGAAGACAAGTTCGTCTTCATGGTGACCAAGAAGGGCACGGTGAAGAAGACGGCATTGAAAGCCTACAGCAACCCCCGCACCACCGGCATCATCGCCCTCGAAATCGACAAAGGCGACGAGCTGATGGACGTGCAGCTTACCTCCGGCAACGACAACGTGCTCATCGCCACGTACAAGGGCATGGCCATCCGTTTCCCGGAAACCGACGCGCGCCCAATGGGCCGCACGGCCCGCGGCGTCATCGGCATCCGTCTGGATGAGGGCGACTACGTGGTGGGCATGTCCCTCGCACAGGATGATCGCACGGTGCTCAGCGTGACGGAAAACGGCTACGGCAAGCGGACGCAGGTGGGCGAGTATCGCCTGCAGCACCGCGGCGGCTCCGGCATCATCAACATCAAGACCTCGGAGCGCAACGGCAACGTGGTCAGCATGATGACCGTGGACGATAACGACGAGCTGGTGCTGGTGGCCACCGACGGCATCGTGATCCGGACCTCGGTGAAGGATATCCGCACCATAGGCCGCAATACCCAGGGTGTGATGGTGATGCGCCCGCAGGAAGGTGCCCGCGTCAGCGCCGTGGCCAAGGCCGTGCCCGAAGAGAGCGACGACGACGCCACCGCCGGCGCGGAAGGCGATAGCGACGTAGACGATTCCACGCCGGACGACGTTATAGAAGAGAGCGGCGAAGAGTAAGCCGCCCTACGCAAGCAGAATGACCCAGAGAGCGCCGGGATTGCCCGGCGCTCTTTTTTGTAGGACGGATAGGACCGATAGGACGGATGGAATCGGTCGTATCCGTCCTATCGGTCCTGTAAACTATAGCGAAGTGCCCGCCAACCCCACAGGAGCCCCATGAAACGATTCAAGCGAATACTCAAGTGGGTGCTTATCGTGGCGCTGGTGATTCTGGCCATTCCGGTGCTGGCCTTGCTGGGCGTTTGGGGTGCCTACCGCTCTATCGTGAGCCCAAAGCCCGGCGTGCTGGAAACCGCCGTCACACCGGGAAATCTGGGCGAGAGTGTCGACCCCTTCATTGCCACGGGCGGCTATTCGTGGATGTGCGGCCACGATTCCCCCGCGGCCACGGTTCCTTTCGGCATGGTGCGGCTTGCGCCGGACACGGCGTCGCTGCTGATCAACGAGGAGGCCTTCAATCGTTCGGGTTACTTCTACGGCGACAACAAGATCATCGGCTTCAGCCACACGCGCCTGCTTGGTGCGGATGCCCAGGAGGGCGGTGTGTTTCGATTGTTTCCCTCCACCACGCTGCTGGGCGGCGTCGCGCCCGATGAAAAGCGCTATGCGAAATTCTCGCACGCGGAAGAAAAGGCCTTTCCCGGCTATTACGCCGTGCGACTTCCAGAAGAGGAGATACTCGTCGAGTTGACAGCCACGACGCGCGTCGGGGTGCACCGCTACACCTTCCCCGAAGGGAGTATGCCCCATCTGGCGATTGACGTAAGCAGCGTTATCGGCGACAAACGGAGCGAGAAGGGAACGGTGACTATCCGGCCCGATGAGCGGGAGTTGGAGGGGAGTATTAGAATTCACGGCTCGTTTTCCGGCCGCTACGATGGACTCGACGTGTACTTCGTCGCGAAGTTCGACCAGCCCATTGCGAGCCACGGTACCTGGAACGGCAACATTTTCAGCACCAGCAGCGTATCGGCAAGTGGCGATTCCATCGGGGCCACGTTTGCCTTTTCGCCCTCGTCCGAAAGGCAGACGGTGGAAGTGCGCCTGGCGCTGTCTTACGTGAGTATTGCAAACGCGCGCGCGAATCTGGAGGCGGAATCGGCGGGGAAGACCTTCGAAGACCTCTACGCCCAGGCCCGCGATCAGTGGGAGGGGTATCTCTCACGAATCCAGATAGAGGGCGGGAGCGACGCCCAACGGCGTATCTTCACGACCGCACTCTACCGTACGATGCAGATGCCGACAACCTTCAATGACGTGAACGGCGAGTACACCGGATTTGACCGCGCCGTGCACACAACAGCCCCCGGAACCACGTACTACACGGATTTTTCCCTGTGGGATTCTTTCCGCACGGTCCATCCGCTTTACAACCTGATTGCGCGCAAGGAGCAGCGCGACATGATGGTGTCGCTCGTCGAAATGGGCAAGGCGGGCGGCTGTCTGCCCCGCTGGCCCTCGGGCGCGGGCTATACCAACTGCATGTTCGGCACACCGGCGGATGTGGCGGTGTCCGAGGCGTGGCTGAAAGGCGTGCGCGACTTCGACATCGAAGCGGCCTACGGCATGATGCGCCAGACCGCCCTCACCGGCAAGCCCGAGGGAACCCGCTTCGCGGGGCGCGAGGGACTGGAAGGCTATCTCCAACATGGATATTGCCCTTCCGACACTATGTCCGACGCCGTGTCGGCCACCTTGGAGTATTCCTGGTGTGACCACGCCCTGTCGTTGCTGGCGGCGGACCTGGGCAGGGCGGACGACGCGGCCCTATTTGCGAAACACGCCCAGTCCTATCGCAACGTGTGGGATCCGAAGCGGCTGTTCTTTGTCCCGCGTGATGCGGCCGGCAACTTCACGGACAAGTTCGATCCGCTGGTGTTGAGCTATACCGATTCCGGCCGTGAGTTCACGGATGACTTCGTGGAGGGCAGCGCCATGATGTGGCGCTGGGGCGTGCCTTTTGACGGCGAAGGATTGGTGTCGCTCTTTCCCAGCCGGGAGCAGTTCGTTGCGGAGTTGGAAGACTACTTCGGGCAGTCTCGCGAGCAGGTGGGCCATTGGCATCCGGGATCACACTACTGGCACGGAAACGAGCCCTATTTCCATGCGGCCTACTTGTTCAACGCGGCAGGCCGTCCCGATCTAACACAGAAGTGGGTACGCCACATCCTCGATACCAAATATGCCGACCACTACGCGGGCCTCGATGGAAACGACGATGGCGGCACGCTCTCCGCGTGGTATGTCTTCAGCGCGCTGGGCTTTTATCCCATCGCAGGCACCACGCGCTACGAGATCGGCGCGCCGTTGTTCGAAAAGGCCGTCATGGATCTGGGCGAGGGCAAGACCTTGACGGTGATCGCCGACAACTATGCGCCGGAGAATCTCTACGTCGATAGCGTCTCGCTCAACGGCAAAGTCCTGGAGCGCAGCTATTTCGTTCACGACGAAATCGCAAATGGCGGCGAACTGCGCTTTGTAATGAAGCCGAGGGACAGCGTCGCCCCATAATCGGGAACGGCGATTTCCACTGGAGGTCAACCACATAAACCCAACGGCGCGAAGTACGCGTCAACCGGCGGGGCTGTCTCGAATAGCACTTACAGAATGGGAGTAGTCGCAGAATGACCGCCGGTGACGGGAGTTCGGGAAAGAAAAGGCTGTCCCGTCGTGCGGGGAGTTGACTGGACGTCTTCACAGACAAGTCAACAGGCAACAAGTCGTCTGACCGAAGTGGAGTTGTAGACCACGGTTAGCTCCTCGAACGACGGGATAGCCCCGCCAGTCGTCGTGAACCTCGCTTCATACAGCGATTTATTTGACGCGAAGCGATTGAAACACACTCGGATCACTCGGCGACGCTGTCCCTGAGTCAGGCAAAGTTATACCAGCCGCCTCGCAGGTCGGCGTCTCCCTCAATGCGTCGGAGGGAACAGATAAAAAAGGCGTAGCGATTTCTATCTTCGTCGAGACGTTTTTCGATTTCAATGAATCGCGTATCGGTCTTCCGCCGCCAACGCGTCATCGCCGTTATGCCGATCGTCACTATCGCGACGAGCAGTCCCCAGGACCAATGGGTAAGCACGCCAAGCAGCGCGCCGGCAATCAGGCCGACGCAGCCCCAGCCAAATCCCGGATTCTTGCTGTAGTAGTAGTCAAGATCCTCTTTGGCAACGACGGATGTCAGATAGGCGGGATCGTCCAGGTCGGCGGCGCAGAGTTCGTGAAGCTGCAGCTCATAGTCCCCCGACGGGATTTGGATGGCTTCCTCGGAGCCGGGAGTTTCCTCGGCGCTTGCCATGTAGAACTCGGCCCCGTCCGCGATGAGGCGACCCGAAGGGCATCGGAGCAGGAAGCGGCGGTTCAGGGTCTTGTAGAATGCCAGCACATCGTCGGGAACCGCTTCGTCCACGTAAAAATGAACGTCCCAGCCACCGTCCCTTCCCGTGTTGATAAAGAACACACGCCCTCCCCAGGCGTCCGCTTTCCACAGGTCATCAATCGCCTGAAGCTCCGTCTCTTCCGTGCCGGCGCGGGTGTGCTGTACATCCCAGAAGGCCAATTGCGCGACGTCGGTACCGATGAAACGTTTGTGGATCATGAGGCTGAGTTTCCTTCCCTATCATACGAAAGAACTCAGCGTACAAGATCGGGAGGGTGCGCGCAACGTGTCGGCTTCAGCAACGGGACTGGCAGGGGCCCTTGTGGCAGCCGTCCGAAGGCCTGCACTGGCGATAGTTGCGCAGGTGCGCCAGGGCCAGGAGAAGTGAGCCCGCGACGGTAGTCCAGCGTTCGGCGGCTTCCGACGGAAGATCGTGACCCACCGTGGCCGCCACCACAATGAGGATGAGTCCGGTCAGGCCCAGCGCCAGCACGGCGGCGTCCCGGTGGCGCAACCATCCCGCCCCCAGCGCGAAGCTGCTAAGCGGGAGCACAGCCACGAGCATGAGCGTGTGAAAATGGACGTGGCTGCCGGTGAGCGCCGCGAGGGCGGGCAGCAAACCCGCGATAAGGGGCAGAATGAGGCAGTGCACCGCGCACAGGGCGGATAGTCCGATGGCGATCTTATCGATATGTCCCTTGGCGGGAATAGTGCTCATGATGGGGGTTCCGGGGCCGCAATGTGCGAGGCGCTGTGATTTTAGGCTCGGGCATTTTTGCTTATGATAGCGCATTATCATTTAAAAGTCAAATGGGGAAGCCAGGCTGGCGGGAAGCCGGATCGGACGGATTAGACCAATCAGACGGATCTGATCGGTTTGATCGGTCCGGTTGCATCCGCCGCGCACCCGCACTATCATGCTTTCGCTGGCTGACGCCGTTTCCCTGAACGCCCGAAGGAGTTCTCGATGCGCTTTTCCATATTTTTAGTGGCCCTGTCGGCCTGTGTCACCCCCACCGTTTTTGCGGGCGAGGCACCCTTCTATCACGACAAGCTCGACATCATGCAGTACATCGATCCGTCGGGCGCCGCGCAGGCGGTGAAGGCTATCCCCGATTGGAACATTCGCCGGGGCCATGTGCTGGAGAATATGCAAAAGGTCATGGGGCCCTTTCCGAATCACGAGCGGGGCGATCTTGCGGTGGAGGTGGTGGGGGAAGTGGAGTTTCCGTTGTATACGCAGAAGAAGATAACCTACCTCTCCGAGCCCGGTGATCGTGCGCCCGCATACCTGCTTATACCAAAGAATCTTTCGGGTAAGGCTCCGGCGATTCTGGCACTGCACCAGACCTATCAACTGGGCAAAGAAGAGCCGGTCGGCAAGAGCGGTGCGCTCAACCGCAATTATGGTCAGGAATTGGCGGAGCGTGGCTATGTGGTTATCGCGCCGGACTATCCGGGTTATGGCGACTATATGATCGACGTGTACGCCATGGGATATGAGAGCGCGACGATGAAGGGCATCTGGAATCATATGCGCTGCGTGGATCTCTTGCAAAGCCTGCCGGAAGTGGACCCCGAGCGTATTGGCGCCATTGGTCATTCGCTGGGCGGGCACAATACCTTGTTCGTGAGCGCCTTCGATACGCGCATCAAGGTGGCGGTGACAAGTTGCGGCTTCACCCGATTCCCGAAGTATTACGAGGGCAACATCACGGGCTGGAGCCACAAGGGCTATATGCCGTCCATCGTGACGAAATTCAATAAGGATCCCGCGAAGATGCCTTTCGACTTCACGGAGATTCTGGGTGTTATTGCGCCGCGGGCCGTGTTTATCAACGCGCCGATAAGCGATGAGAATTTTGAAGTGTCCGGTGTGCGGGATTGCGTCGAATCGGCGATGCCGGTCTTTGAGCTTTTCAGTTCCGCGCACAAGTTGCAGGCGGCCTACCCCGAAGCGGAGCACGACTTTCCCCCCGCGCAGCGGGCTGCGGCCTATACGTTAATCGCGGAGACGATTGGGGAGTAGGGAGGCCCCGACGGATTGCAGGGACGACAGGGACAACAGGGAATGACGCTTACTTAATCGTTCTCGAGCACAAAAAGCACACTATGGGCGCCACCCACACGCGGGCCGCCTCAGGCGGCCATCAGCTTGTGGGTGAAGGGACTTCGGCTTGGCCTGGCCGGCAATAAAAATCAACTCGACGGCTGCCTTACTTGGCTTGGTGACAAACTTCGCTCGCGTGTAGTCCCTTCACCCACAAACTCCGTCGCAAGCTCCTACGTGTGTGGGTGGCACCCGACATGCCCATTATTTGCCACGGTATATTCTCGTTAAGTAAGTGCCATTTGGGAAAGCAGGTGATGATAGACCTGCCGTCCCTGAATACTTTCAACTCGACGTTACTTGCTCATCTTCAACGCGATCCCCGCGACGTGCTTGCCTTGGAATCGGGCCTGAGCAAGTTCCTTCTCGCTGGGCTGGCGCGAGCCGTCGGCGCCGGCTATGGTCGCCGCGCCCCAGGGGCTGCCGCCCTTCACTTCGCTGATGTCGGCAAGCTCGGGACAGGCATAGGGCAGGCCGACGTAGACCATGCCGTGGTGCATCAGGGTCGTGACGAAGCTGATGATCGTGGACTCGTTGCCGCCACCCGTGCCGGTGCTCGTGAAGACGCTGCCGACCTTGCCGACCAACCCGCCCTTGACCCACAGCCCGCCGGTTTGGTCCAGGAAATTGCGCATTTGCGCGGCCATGTTACCGAAACGCGTCGGTGTGCCAAAGATGATGGCGTCGTAGTCGCCCAGTTCGCCGGGGCTTGCGATCTCGGCGGCCTGATCGAGTTTCACACCATTACGCTTCGCTGATTCCTCGGAGAGGGTTTCGGGCACGCGCTTGATGGTGACTTCGACACCGTCCACGGAGCGCGCGCCTTCGGCGATGGCGCCCGCCATGGTTTCGATGTGGCCGTACATGGAGTAATAGAGAACGAGGATCTTTGGCATGATAGGAAACTCCCTGGTTGTTCCTTGATTGTCGCTGAGGTGGTGGCATGCGCCATCAGACCGATCCGACCAATCTGATCAGTCTGGTGTGGCGGGAGCCTGCTACGCTGTAAATCCGCCATCAACCGTGATGACCGTTCCGGTGATGTACGAGGCCTCGGGACTCGCGAGGAAGGCCACTGCCGCCGCGACTTCCCCAGGCTGGCCATATCGACCGAGGGCGATGAGCGCTTTCTGCCCTTCGGAGCCGGGGCCATCTTCCGGGTTCATGTCCGTGGCGGTGGATCCGGGTTGCACCACGTTGACCGTGATGCCCTTCGGGCCCAGGTCGCGCGCCGCGCCGCGCGTATAGCCCACTACGGCGGCTTTCGTCGCGGAGTAGTCGGCGATTCCGGGAAAGGCCACGCGATCCGCCAGACCCGACCCAATGGTGATGATGCGTCCACCTTCGCCCATGACCAGCGCGGCGGCGCGGATGGCCGTGACCACAGCGCTGTAGTTGATGGCGAGCTGGCGGTCGAGACCCGCCACGTCGGTATCGGGTGCGCCGATCATGCCGGGTGTGAACACGCCCGCGTTGTTGACGAGTATGTCGAGGCGGCCAAAGTGGTCGGTCACCGCTTTTACCAGATTTTCAACCTGGGTCTGATCGGCCTGGTCGGCCTGGAAGGCATGGGCCCGGACGCCCTTGGCACCCAGCTCCGCCGCGACGGCCTGGGCCTTGTCGGCGGATGCCGAATAACTGATGGCGACATCCGCGCCGCGATCCGCAAGGGCGTGGGCGATGGCCGTGCCGATCCCGCGTGATCCACCGGTGACCAGGGCAACTTTTCCGCTGAGTGAATTGGGCATTTGGAGTTTCCTTTCGAGCCAGCGATCGCTGACGAAAATGCTTATGGGTCTTATGGGTCTTATGGGTCTTATGGGTCTTATGGGTCTTATGGGTCTTATGGGTCTTATGGGTCTTATGGGTCGTTTGGGTCGTTTGGGTCGTTTGGGTCGTTTGGGTCGTTTGGGTCGTTTGGGTCGTTTGGGTCGTTTGGGTCGTTTGGGT
>JAEUWI010000082.1:0-12613 GCA_016791475.1 Candidatus Hydrogenedentota bacterium | reverse complement strand
GGTCGCATGAGATCTCATACTGACCCATACGACTCATAGGACCCATAAGACCTATTTTCAGCCTTCAGCCTTCAGCCTTCATCCTTCATCCTACCGAAATCCGCCTGAAATGTAGAGCGTCTCTCCTGTGATCCACTTGGCGTCCTGCGATGCGAAGAAGACTACGGCGGGGGCGATGTCATCGGGCTGGCCGGTGCGCCCCAGGGGGGTCTGGGCAGCCATGGCCGTTTCCTGATCGCTGCCCGTGATACCGGCAGTGTGGGTGCCTTCGGTCTCCACCATGCCCGGGTTGATCGCGTTCACCCGTATATTGCGCGGGCCAAGTTCCTTGGCCAGGGATTTCGTAATGGCATCAACGGCTGCTTTGGTCGCGCTGTAGACCGCGGCAAAGGGCGGCGCGTAGGTGCTGACGACCGAGCTGGTGTTGATGATGCATCCGCCTTCGGGGCCGAAATGCTTCACTGCTTCCTGGGTTGTGAGGAGCAGGCCGAGTACGTTGAGGTTGAACTGGTCGTGGAAATGCTCCGCCGTGATATCGCCGAGGGGCGCGAACTTGAAAATGCCCGCATTGTTTACGAGGATATCCAGTCGGCCAAAAGCAGTCTTTGTCTCGGCAAGGAGTTGCGCGATGTCGACCTGGTTGGACACGTCGGCCTTTACGGCGACGGCCCTGCCGCCAGCGGCCTCGATGGTCTGGACGACGCGGTCCGCGCCTTCCTTGCTGGAGGCATAGTTGACGACGACGGATGCGCCCTCAGCCGCGAGTTGCCGGGCTATTTCCGCGCCGATGCCCTTGGATGCGCCCGTGACAACGGCAACCTTACCTTCAAGTTTTTTCATGGCGTAGCTCCTGTGGTTGTGGTAATTTTGTACTCTTTGGTACAATTCTACACGAGAATAGTTGACCTGTCAAGGAACTCGCGGCGCGAAGGTGGGTGGGGCCACCATGGTATACTGTATTGCAGAGTACAAAACTTTTGGAGCATGTATTCCCACTATGGCCCGTCCCCGTGAATTTGATTGCCAGCGTGCCCTTGACGCGGCCCTCCGTGTCTTCTGGGAGAAGGGCTACGAAGGGGCGACACTGGACGATCTGACCACCGCCATGGGCATCAACCGTCCCAGCCTCTACGGGGCTTTCGGCAACAAAGAACAACTTTTCCGGCTGGTGCTGGAGCGCTACGCAAACGGTCCCGCAGCCTATGTGGTTGCGGCGCTTGCGGCGCCCACGGCACGGGCCTGTGCGGAGGCAATACTCCGGGGTGCTGCAGAACTGGGGACTTGTCCCCAGAATCCCGGCGGCTGCCTGGCCGTGCATGCGGCGCTCGCCACGGGCGAGGATGCTGAGACCATCCGCAAGGCGCTGGTGGAGTTTCGTGCCGCCGGAGAATGCGCCATTCGCGAACGCTTCGAGCGGGCTCAAGCTGAAGGGGACCTGCCTCCCGATGTCAGCCCTGCGGACTTGGCGCGCTATATCGCCACCGTGGTCCGGGGGATGGCGGTACAGGCCAGCAGCGGAGCGAGCCGTGAAGAATTGGAGGCGGTGATTGTGCTGGCGCTAAGGGCCTGGCCCCAAGCAATTGACAATGGACAACGTACAATGGACAATTGAAAACGGTTCGCTCTCCACTGTCAATTCTCAATCATCCATTCCCCACTGCCATGACGCCTTATACCTACCCTGGCGATGAGCTCGATCTCTTCGTCCATGCGACAAATTGGAAGTCCTACTGGACTTCCAAGGTTCGCCCCTGTCTTGGAGCGGATGTCCTCGAAGTAGGGGCGGGGACGGGGTCCAATACCGCCTTGTTGCGTGGCGGAATGGCGGGCCGCTGGGTGTGCCTGGAGCCGGATCCGGCGCTTGCCGCTCGAATTCAGGCCTCTCCGGTACTGGACGGGCCCGCCCGAACGGTCGAAGTGGTGACCGGCACCGTGGAAGACCTGGCCCCTGAAGTCCAATTCGACACGGTGCTCTATATCGACGTACTGGAGCACATTAAAGAAGATGCCGCCGAGTTGGCCCGCGCCTGGGGGCTGCTGCGGCCCGGCGGCCACTTGATTGTCCTCGCGCCGGCGCACCCCGGGCTTTTCTCGCCCTTTGACGAAGCGGTGGGGCACTATCGACGCTATACTTGCAGGAGTCTTGCCGCCGTCGCGCCGCCGGATATCCCGCCGGGTCGGTTCTACTACCTGGACTCGGCTGGCGTGCTGGCCTCGCTCGCCAATCGGCTGCTGCTCCGTTCGCCCGCACCCGTATTGGGGCAGATTCGTTTCTGGGATCGGTGGCTGGTTCCGCTGTCGCGCATCCTTGACCCCGCCTTGGCCTTTCGCGTGGGGAAATCGGTGATTGGGATCTGGCAGGTACAGGCTTCCGGCCCCGCCTTCGACCAGCAAGATGCTGAAAACAAATAAGTTCCAGCGCGAAAAGCGGCGAGAGAACGTTTCGCGCACAGGGGTGATTTGCCCAAGAGATGTTTGACAATTTGCGCCCTTGGTTGCTATCCTTTCGGTTCCGTGAAGTCACTCCGAGGGCAGGAACTGCCGGTCTGGTGCCAGGGTGCAGACACCCCGGGCGGTTCCAGTGCCGAATAGCCCCGGCCTGACGTGCGACCCCGCGTTGCGGTGCCGTTGATTCCGATGGTGGTTTCAACTCCACAACGGCCCTCGCCCCTCCCAGCGCCACGCAAGAAGAAATTAGGTACAAGTTTCGCAATATGCATGATCGAATGGGCGTTAAGTTCCCGGAGTCGGGTTACGCCTTCGCCACATCGTGCTTTCCATGGAGATAGATTGAATGGCCCGAGTATTGGTTCTAGATGGTCTCAGTGAGCAAGGGGTCGACGTGTTTCGGGCCCGGGGCATTGACGTGGATGTAAAGCCCCCCCAATCTCCCGCCGAGCTGGCCGCCATCATCGGCGAGTACGATGGATTGGTTGTGCGGAGCGCCACGAAAGTAAACGAAGAGGCCCTGGCCAATTCCGGCAAGCTGAAGATTATCGGTCGGGCCGGCGTGGGTACGGACAACATCGACAAAGACGCCGCCACCAAGCGCGGTATCGTGGTGATGAACACGCCCGGCGGCAACACGATTTCCACCTGCGAGCACACCTTTGCCCTGCTCTTTGCGCTGTGCCGCAACGTGCCTCTGGCCAACGCTTCCATGCAGGCCGGTCGCTGGGACCGCAAGAACTTCATGGGCACCGAGTTGTTCGGCAAGACCCTGGGCATCGTCGGGCTGGGCCGTATCGGCGGCGCCGTGGCGCGCCGCGCCCAGGCCTTCGACATGAAGGTTATCGCCTTCGATCCCATCATGACGCAGCTCAAAGCCGACGGCCTTGGCGTCGAACTCGTGTCCATCGACGAGCTCGTGGAGCGCTCCGATTTCATTACCCTGCACGCGCCCAAGACCGACAAGACCGACAATCTTTTCCGCACCGAACACTTCAAGCGGATGAAGCCCAACTGCCGCATCGTCAATTGCGCGCGCGGCGGGCTGGTGAACGAAGAAGAACTGGCCCAGGCCCTGCGCGACAACGTGATCGCGGGCGCGGCGCTCGACGTCTATACCACCGAGCCCCTGCCGGAGAATCCCTTCATCGGCCTGGACAATATCGTGATGACGCCCCATCTCGCGGCCTCCACCGATGAGGCCCAGCTTACCGTGGCGGTTGAAGTGGCCGAGCAGATCGCCGACTACCTGACCACGGGCGCCATCGTGAACGCGGTCAACGTGCCCAGTCTGGACAGCGAAACGCGCAAGGCGCTCATGCCGCTGCTGGGCCTGGCCGAGAATCTGGGTCGCTTCCAGGCGGCCTTCAGCGAGGGCCGTCCTTCCGCCATCGAAATCACCTACAGCGGCGAGATGGGCGCCGGCGATCTCTATCCGATCACCGCGGCCATCCTGGCGGGCTACCTCAGCCCCTCGATCGAAGACGTAAACGCGATCAGCGCGCCCCATCGCCTCAAAGAGCACGGCATTGCGTGCAGCGAAAAGCGCTGCCCCGCGGGCTCCGATTATGCCTTCGAGATCGGTGTCACCGTGGTGACCGACGCCGGGTCTCATACCATCACGGGCACGCTCTTTGACGGAACGGATCCGCGGATCTGCAGCATCGACGGAATGCGCGTGGACGCCAAACCCGAAGGGCATATGGTCATCTGCATCAACAACGACGTGCCTCAGGTTATCGGCCGGGTCTGCCTGACCCTGGGCGAGGCGGGCATCAACATTGCCAATCTATCGCTGGGCCGCGAGGCCCGCGGCGCGCGGGCGTTGACCGTGCTCAATCTGGACGAGGCCGTATCGGATACGGTCCTGGACGCGGTCCGGAGCATTCCCAATGTCATCAGCGTGCGCCTGGTGTCCCTGCCGGGAGCCGGGGCGTAAATCGCCTTCCGCCGGGTTGAAGAACAAACGAGTATTGAGGAGAACACATGGCCACCTATAAGCACATCGTGGTGCCGGACGGCGAGAAGATTCACATTAAGAACGGCGAGCTTCAGACACCGGACCGCCCGATCGTCGGTTTTATCGAAGGCGACGGTACGGGCCCCGACATCTGGAAGGCCTCCCGCTATCTTTTCGACGAGGCCGTGAAGCATTGCTACGGCGGCAGCCGCGAGATCGCCTGGATGGAAATCTACGCGGGCGAGAAGGCCAATCAGGTTACGGGTTCTTACTTCCCCGAAGAGACCCTGGACGCGATCCGCGAATACGAGATCGCCATCAAGGGGCCGCTGACCACCCCGGTGGGCGGCGGTTTCCGCAGCTTGAACGTGAGCCTGCGCCAGGCGCTCGATCTCTTCGCCTGCGTGCGGCCCGTCCGCCACTTCGACAGCGTCCCGAGTCCGGTTCTCGCGCCGGAAAACGTGAATATGATCATTTTCCGCGAGAATACGGAAGATGTATATTCCGGCCTGGAGCTCAAGTCGGGCTCGCCCGAGGCCCAGAAGCTGGCCGATTTCTGCAAGGCCGAATTCGGCTGGGAGATCCGCCACGGTTCCGGGCTGGGTCTGAAGCCCGTCAGTGAATTCGGCACGAAACGTTTGGTGCGCGCCGCGCTGCGCCACGCCGTGAAGCATGGCTCCAAGACGGTGACGCTCGTGCACAAGGGCAACATCATGAAGTACACCGAGGGCGCATTCCGCCGCTGGGGCTACGAAGTGGTGCGTGAAGAATTCGCCGACGTGGCGGTGGCCTGGGACGATTGCCACGGCCAGGCCGACGGCAAGATTCTGGTCAAGGACTCCATCGCGGATATCTTTCTGCAGCAGATTTTGACCCGTCCGAAGGAGTTCGATGTGGTGGCCACGATGAATCTCAACGGCGACTACATCAGCGACGCGCTGGCCGCTCAGGTGGGCGGTATTGGAATCGCGCCCGGCGCGAATATAAACTACGACACGGGCGTGGCGGTTTTCGAGGCGACCCACGGCACGGCGCCGAAGTACGCCAACCTGGACAAGGTCAATCCGAGCAGCGTGGTGCTTTCCGGCGTCATGATGTTCGAATACATGGGCTGGCAGGAAGTGGCGGATTCGCTCATCGACGCGCTGACCCGGACTTTCCAGAACAAGACCGTAACCTATGATTTTGCGCGACTGATGGAAGGGGCGACCCTGCTGAAGTGCAGCGAATTCGCCAAGGCCGTCGCGGACAACATGAAGTCCAAGTAAGCATTCGCCGCAAGCGCCGGACAGCGTGTCCGGCGCTTGCGCTACCTGAATACACCGGCCTGGGTGTATCATGGGTTCGTACATATACTCTTGCCAAGAGTCGAGCGGTAGTTGGCGATTCGAAAGAAAGGCTGGCGGATTTTGGATTCATTCGACCCGGACTCGGAACAGTGCAAGGCGCGCCTGGTGCAACTGCACCGCTACGCGCAGGTGGGCAAGTGCGTCAACGGGGTGACGCACGATATCAACAACCTTCTCGGGGCCGCCATGGCCTATGCCGAGCTCGCCTCCTTTGACGAACGGATCAGCCCCGACACCAATCGCATGCTTGGCCAGATCGTTGACGGAATCACCAAGTGCAGCCAGCTCATCTCCTCCCTCACCTCCATCGCGCGGCGCGACCGTATGGACATCAATCTGGTCGCTCCCGATCGCCTGATGGACGACGTGCTCACGCTTCGCGACTATGAGTTGAAGATGAAGCAGATTGCGGTGGAAAAGGTCTATGATCCGGAGCTGGCGGCGATGCCGCTGGATCTGGCCCGGGTCAAGGTGGCCCTCATCTATCTGCTCATGAACGCCCAGGACGCCGTGGCCGACCTGCCCGATCGGCGCGTACGCATCTCCGTGCTGGCCACCGAAGACGGGGTGGAGTTTCAGATCTGGGATTCCGGTCCCGGACTTGCCCCGGAGCACATGGAGTCCGCATTTCTCCCCATGACCACATACTGGCCCGATGGGGAGCACGTGGGACTCGGGCTCTATGCGGCCCGCCAGGTGGCCGAGATGCACGAGGGCGGCCTGACCTTCTCGCCCGAAAAAGGGTTCTGTATGGTGCTCAAGCGGGACAACGGCCTGATCCGAAAGATGTAAGCCGTCCGGGTCCGTTGCCTTTCGCTCCCGGTCTATTCAAGGGAATAGGTCACCCGTACTTCCGCCGTGCAGGCGATCTGGCCGACCGTGGGGAAGGTGGTTTCCGTATCCGGCGGCGCATTCCAGGTAATTGTGCCCACATCCACCACGTCGACCGCGCGCACCCCCACGTTCAGTGCGGCGGCGGCGCCGACCGCGGCGGGGTAAGCATCCTTCGCCGCTTCCTGTACCGCGTCCTGGGTGACCGCCGCCTTGTCCGTCGTGAGGAAGTGGGGGCCCGACAGCTCGCCGCCGAGTCCGGCGGCAATCGCCCGGATCTGCTCGCACAGTTCGCCTAACTTTACCGAGGAATTCTCGCCCATGGAGTAGGGGCTCATGGAGAATTGAAGTTCCGTGGACACGCGCACCGTGTTATCCGGCAGGGAAAGGATGGTCGGCATGCCGGTCTCAATCGTGGTGGGGTGCAGTTCCTGGAGGGCAATCGCTTCGCGCACCGATGGATCCACTTTCATCCCTTCATCCATGGCCAGACTCAGCTTCTCCGCCGTGATCGTCCGGTGAATCCAGAATTGCACATGGGTGGGTGGGGTGTAGACGGTGGCCTTGCCGGTCGTGGTCACCCGGGGCAGTTCTATTTTCTCTACGACCACCGGACCCTGTACGGTCACACTCTCTTGAGCCCGCGGCGCAGGCGCAACGGCGAGGGCGACAAGAAGAACAATCGCCGTCGCGGCGCGCAAAGGCAAAAGCGAGACTGCCGGTCTTGTACTTATATCCATAGAACCCTTTTTCTCCAAAGCTCCGTTTTTCCTTACACGAGGGCGACCTGATTGTCGCGGGCGATCCGCGACGGGGTGGATTTCAGGGACGCCAGAATACCACGGCGGCCGCGATGATTGGCATGCTGCGAGAACGGCATCGGGGCGCTGCGGTGCCCGGACGCCGTTGTACACATTAAACTACGCGGCGGGATACACGGGCGTTGACGGGTCCGTCCAATTCACCGCACCTCGGCGGGCAACGCCAGTTCCGGCTTCCAATCGCCGAGGGACAATTCGCGGGCCGCAAAGACAAACACCACAACCTCTTTGCCCGCAAGTCGATCCTCGCCCCGTTGGAGCGCCTGAATGAGTCGCTGCCGGGTGGCGTGGGCCCCGTCGCCATTCTGGGTAATCGCGTCCAGCGGCTGCCGCAGTAGAAGGCTCAGCCAGGCGGCCAGCCCGCCGTGGGCGCCCCAGCCCATCCCTTCGAGTTCGAATACGTTGGCAAAGCTGTCGCCGAGCAGCAGCACCTTGCTCGAGGGATCCGGCGCCCAGGGCGCGCCATCGGGACCTTCCACGGCCTGATGCCGGATGCTCTCGTTCATGCCATAGCGGGCCGCGTCCTCCGGCGCCAGCATGACCGCGAGGTCGCCCGCGTGTTCGATGCTTTGGGGCGTCCCCGCCCGATAGGCCATGTCGCCTTGAGGAAGCTCCGGCACGCGCTCGCGTAGAAAAGCCTGAAGAGACTCCGCAGCCGCGTGCATGCCCTCCGGGGTCCAGTGACTGTCCCGGGCGAGATAGACGGGGCCCTTTGCCTTTGCCCGGATCAGGGCTTCACTGACATCGCAGGCCAGCACGCCCCGTGCGTCCAGGGCGGCGAGAAAGGCTTCGTGGGAAGCGCTTTGGATGGCCCTGTCGGCGGGGGCGCCGCCGGACAAGTGCTCCGGGTGAATGCTCGCCTTCACCGGAAGGGGTGCTACCACGAGCTTGATGCCGCGCGCCGCAAGTTGTTCATGAAACGCGGTCAACACCTCCACCGGATCGCCCCGCTCCGTGAGGTCGGTGCTGAGAAAGCCGGGCCCGGTCAAATGGGCCACGGCAGGGCCATAAAAGAGCCAGCCGTCCCGCCCCCGGAGCACGTCGGCGTTCTGCGCGCCGAGGTAGCCGGTGAGGTAGCGATTCATGGGAGCGAGAAGGGTCTTGCGCAAGGGTGAGCTGCGCTCCAGATCCGAAGCGAGGCGCTCCATGTTGCCGAGGAGGGCGCGGTTCAGCGAGAAGAAGCTCTTGCGCACGCCCTCACGGGCTACGGTATCGGAAATGTCATGGGCGGACGGCGCGAGATGGAGCAGATCGTCCACAAGAGGGACGCTGTCGGACTGGAGACGTTCCAGTGTGAAAACGCCGAAGATGAGTGCTATGAGCAACGTGGACAGGAAAAGCGGCACGCCACGGCTGAAGGTGGTGTGGCCGATTTCTTCTTCTGCTTGCTTTTCCCGGTCGATGGCTTTCATGGTGCGCCCTATGGGTCGTATGGGTCTTATGGGTCTTATGGGTCTTATGTGTCTTATGGGTCTTATGTGTCGTATGGGTCGTATGGGATTTCAGTATTCATACTGACCCATAAGACCCATACGACCCATACGACCCATTCTTCAAGTAAAGCTCTCTGGAGGGTCAAAAGATAAAGTAAATAAACGGATTGTAACTCTGCGTCATCAGCAGGGCTACGGACACCAACAGCAGCACGGCGCACCACAGCGTCTTGGGCCAGGTGAGGTGGCGGGTGAAGTCCCAGGTTTGGGGCGCGGACCAGGTGATGCCCGCGGCCAGGGCCATGCTGATCAGGTAATAAGGCTGATAAACAATTCCCGATAGCAGGGCCGCCCCCGGCTGCACGGTGCCTGGTCCCGACAGATTAGCGAGGTAGACCAGCGCCTCCGGCAGGGTTGCGGCGCGAAAGAAAACCCAGGCGAGGGAGGCAATGGCAAAGGTAATGGCCATACCGACGCCCGCGGGAAGGCGCCGCAGGGGGCTCCGGTTTCCGAGCGCGCGCTCGGCCGCCAGCATTCCACCGTGGATGCCGCCCCAGACGACGAAGTTCCAGGATGCGCCGTGCCAGAGACCGCCGATCAGCATGACGAGCATGAGATTGGCGTAGGTGCGTGCGGTGCCGCGTCGGTTGCCGCCGAGGGCGATATAGAGGTAGTCGCGGAGAAAGGTGGAGAGGGAAATGTGCCAGCGGCGCCAGAATTCCGTGATGGAGCGGGCGCGGTAGGGCGAGTCGAAGTTCTTGGGAAACACAAAGCCCAGCATGAGCCCGAGGGCGATGGCCATGTCGGAATAGGCGCTGAAGTCGAAATAGATCTGGAAGGAATAGGCGGCGAGCCCGTACCAGGCGTCGAGCGCGCTTCGGCTCCCGGCGTCGAAGACCTGATCGGCGATGTTGCCGCAGGGATTGGCCAGGATGACTTTCTTTGCCAGGCCGAGTGCGAAGAAGGCCGTGCCCCGCCCGAACTTTTCCAGCGTGTGGGTACGGGTTTCCAGTTGGAGGGCCACCTCACGGAAACGCACGATGGGGCCCGCGACGAGCTGGGGATACATGGAAACGTAGCAGGCGAAGGTGATGAAGTTGCGCACCGGTTTCGCTTCGCCGCGGTACACGTCAATGGCATAGCTCATGGACTGAAATGTATAGAAACTGATGCCCAGCGGCAGCGTGATGCGCAGGAGCGTATCCCATTGCGCGCTTTCCCAGCCCATAGCCGCGATGAGCTGATTGTAGCTGTCCACGCCGAAATTGAAATACTTGAAGAAAGCCAGGAGGGATAAATTGCTGGTCACGGAGACCAGCAGGGCCGCCAACTGCCGTCGCGTCCTCGGTCCGCCCGGCTCAATGGGATCTCGCCCGAGGAGGAGTCCGCAGCAGTAGTCGATGAGCGTCGATAGCAGCATGAGGAACACGAAGGACGGATTGGCCCAGCCGTAGAAGATATAGCTCATGACAGTCAGGAAAAAATGGCGCGTCCACTTCGGGAGCCCGTAGTAGAGGAGCAGCGCGGCGGGAAGGAAGTAGAAGAGGAACAGGTGGGAGCTGAAGACCATGGTGGCGCTAGATTTCCAGAATGCCCGTCGCGGTGCGGAAGCCGGATGGGCAATCAAACACGGGAGCTTCCATGAAGTAGACCTTCTTGTCACATTGATTTGCTTCGCCGTTCATCGCTCGAAGCCGCCCCGAGCGGCAGCATACTGGATCGCGGTGCCGGGGCGCAATGGATCGATGCGCGGGGTGATCGGCGCTGGGTGTGGGGAGGGCGCAAAGTTGAAGCATCACCCGGCAATACCGTAACCTCCTCAGGCCTGCTGGCGGACCCACCCGGATGCCCGGCAACAATCCATGGCACGGAAGAGGGCTGACTACAGACGATGGCAAATTATCTGGTGACCGGGGGGGCGGGCTTTATCGGCTCCAATCTTGTAGGGGCGTTGGTCGCCCGGGGCGACGCCGTCCGCGTGGTGGACAATCTCGTTACCGGCCGTCGCGAAAACATGGCGTACTGGGGGGAGCGTGTCGATTTCATTGAAGGCGATCTTTGCGAGATCGATGTTTGCCAGGCGGCGGTTAGGGACATGGACTACGTGCTCCACCAGGCGGCGGTTCCCTCGGTGCCCCGGTCGGTGGCCAATCCGCTTCTATGTCACGAGGCCAATGTCACCGCCACCGTGAATCTGCTGGTGGCCGCGCGGGACGCGCACGTGAAGCGATTTGTGCTTGCCGGCTCCAGTTCGGCCTATGGCAATCAGCCGGTGGTCTTCAAATCGGAAGAGCTGGCGCCTCACCCCCTGTCGCCCTACGCGGCCGCGAAGGTGGCCTGCGAATATTATCTTCAGGCTTTCGCCACCTGTTACGGCATGGAAACGGTTACCCTGCGTTACTTCAACGTCTTCGGGCCGTGTCAAGATCCCGATTCGCCCTACAGCGCCGTCATCCCCAATTTCATCCGGGCGCTGCACCGGGGCGAGGCCCCGGTGATCCACGGGGACGGATCGCAGGCCCGGGATTTTACCTTTGTGGAAAACAACGTTCAGGCCAACCTGCTCGCGGCGGTGGCGGCCATACCCGCCCGCGGCGAGATATACAATATCGCCTGCGGCGCACCCGTCACGGTGCTGTCGCTATTCGAAGCAATCCGAAAGCAGATGGGGGTGGACCTGTCCCCGGTATTCGAGGCGGCGCGGGTGGGCGATGTTCACACGTCGGTGGCGAGCATTGAACGTGCGCAACAGTCCCTGGGTTACCGCGTCACCGTACCCTTCGCGGAAGGGCTGTCGCGGACTGTGGCCTGGTATTGCGAGCGCCTTGGCGGGTCCTGAAAGCGTAACCCTGATGCGGGCAGGATTTCAGCGGGGTAGCGCGTCCAGGCGTGACAGGGCGATGGAACCGCCGAAGCAAGCCGCCACATCGGTGCCGGGGTCACAAGCGCGTTCGTGGTAGCGGTGTCCATCGTAGTGGTAGACCCCATCCACAACCGTGTAGGCGATGGGCAGCGGTTTGGGGCAGGGGATGCACTTCACCACGGGCGGCATGGGTAATTCGCCGGGCTCGTGGTGGGGGAGGTTGATGTTCCAGAGCTCTTGACCCGCCAGCGGTCCGGCCATGATTTCCTTCAGGACCGCCGCTGACCAGCGGGCGGCGCGCGGCCAATCCAGGGCGATTCCGGGGCGCAGGTAATGGGAGACCGCGATGGCGCTGGCGCCAAGGAGCGCGGCTTCTCTCGCGGCGCCCACGGTGCCCGAGAGAAAGATATCGTGACCCAGGTTGCCACCCTGATTGATCCCGGAGACCAAAATGGAGCAATCCGGTGCCAGGCAGGTGAGGGCGATACGCGCGCAATCGGCGGGGGAGCCACCAACAGCCCATCGCCGGGGGCCGCGGTTTTCCACCTGGATGGGGGTTGACATGGTGACCTGCTGGCTCCCGCCTGAATAGCATCGATCCGGCGCGACGATATAGAGCCGCTCGCCGAACTGGGGCTCCAATGCGGCGGCAAGGGATTGAAGACCGGGGGCGTCAAAGCCATCGTCGTTGGTGAGGATGATCGAAAGGGGCATGGGGTGCTCATTCTGCTTCATGAACTTGAGGGCGGGAGCAGGTCCTGGTCGGCGCGATAGGGCGCCTGATGCTGGGGTATTGGGCCTGCGAAACGGCGTTCTGGCGGTTGGGAGGGTCTAGCCCGGATATTTCACCACCCGGGGAGCCATCGCGCTTGTAGGTCGTTTTTTTGATTTTGATGCGGATTTTTGGG
>JAEUWI010000081.1 GCA_016791475.1 Candidatus Hydrogenedentota bacterium | reverse complement strand
AAGCCTAAAGCCTAAAGCCTAAAGCCTAAAGCCTAAAGCCTAAAGCCTAAAGCCTAAAGCCTAAAGCCTAAAGCCTACAGCCTACAGCCTACAGCCTACAGCCTACAGCCTCAATTCCATCTCCTTCCACTCAATCACCGCCCCGTCCCGGTGCATCTGCAGCGTGATATGACCCGGCCCGCGCTTGTCGAGTTGGTCTGTTTCCGCGGACTGGTGACCGTTGATATAGGTGGTGGCGCGATTGCCCTGAACGAAGATCTGCATCAAGTTCCATTCACCCGGGTTGAAGATGTCATCCCGTCCCCGAACAAGCCCGTAGATGCTGCCCGAGACCATCCCCACGTCGGGCAGGTCGAGTATCTGAATCTCATGCCCCCGGTCCGAGTCGTCGCCTTTCCAACGGAAGAAGACCCCGCCGTTGGCCGAAGAACTGGCCCGGTAGTAAAGGTTGAGGGCAAAATCCTCGCAGGGCGTCCCATATTGCAGGTAGCCATTCCCCCCTTCGCCCCGGAGAACGCCATCCCGCACGGTCCACCAGGCCCGCTTGTTCCGAACCGGCTTCCAGCCCTCCAGGTCCCGGCCGTTGAACATCGAAACCGCGCCCGCGCTGTCGGGCAGGGGAGTCAGGGTCATATTCCGGACTTCCATACCCCAGCCATAACTGTTCAAGAAGCCCAACCGTCCACGGCGCAGGGTGTGGGCCAGCCGGGGGTGGCTGGTAAAGTCCAAATCCTGTACCACCTGCCCATTGAGCACCACCCGCAATCTTGGCCATTCCATGTGTACCGCGCAGGCGTTCCACTCACCCGCCTCGTGAACCGCCATCACCTTCGGCGCCACGTGGCGGAAGATCGCTCCCGACCGAAACACATCGGGGGCGTCCCCGGCATGGTCGCCGAGTGCTATAATAAGACCAGCCCGCCAGGCCCCATTCCACGGCGCGTGGAGCAGCAGTCCCGATTCCTCCCATTCATGGCATCGAAATTCAAAGTCGAGATCGAAGTTTTCATAGTCGCGGCGGGTCAGAATAGCCGAAGGCTCGCCCTGTCCCTGCTGCAGTTGCAAGGTCCCCTCCTTAATAAGGAAGGAGGTTGCCGTGCCGCCCACGTTCTCCCAGTCCCCGGCATCGGACAAAGGCTGAAGGGTCTCGCTCCACGTCGGAAGGGCAAGCAGGATCGCCAGTAGAAACAGGTGCTGAGTGCGCATGAGGATGAGGACTCCCGCGGGCGGTTTTAGCGGCCCGATTGAAACGATTTTCGGTCACTATAGCATGCTACCATTCGGTAATGTTAACTATGCTGAACGACCAAAAAGATACCGTGGCGTAGGAATTATTCGGAGCGTATCCTGGCGCAGGTGGGCCAACGACTTCGCCCTATTCGCCGGACGGCTCTGTAAGCTCTTTGTCAATAGTGAGTTACAATTCAGTTTGACTTTTAATTCGGTTCTTTTGTATCATACGCTTTGGAAAGAACCGCGCCCAAATGCTTGGATTTAGGGTGCGGTTTCGATTACCTGCCCTGCCTGCGCAGCTACCCCTCCCAGGCACAACCGTTGATAGAGGTGAATCATCTTGCCTACAAGAAGCATATCCAGGGAAGGCCTGTATGAGCCGTACTACGAGCACGATGCATGCGGTATCGGCTTCATGTGCAACATCGATGGCAACCGTTCCCACGAAGTCATCAAAAACGGCCTTCAGATTCTCGTCAATTTGACTCACCGCGGTGCCTGTGGTTGCGATCCGGAAACGGGAGACGGCTGCGGCATCATGTTCCACATCCCCCACGAGTTTTTCGTGGCCGAGGGACAGTTGCACGGCTTTGATCTTCCCGCGCCCGGTGAATACGGCGTCGGCATGATTTTCCTGCCGCGGGATCGGGAGTCGCGGGAATCCTGCATCCAGATTCTGAACAAGGCCATCCTGGAAGAAGACCAGGAGCTCATCGGCTGGCGCGACGTGCCCCGGGATTCCAGCACCATCGGCTGGCTGGCCCGGGAGAACGAACCGGTCATCCGACAGGTGTTTATCGGTAAGAGCGAAGGGCTCGACATCGAGGCCTTCGAGCGCAAACTCTTCACCATCCGCAAGTCGGCCACCCACATGATCGGCAATTCGGTAATTTCGGGCAAGTCAGAATACTACGTGCCCAGCATGTCCGCCCGCACCATCGTGTACAAGGGGCTCATGCTGCCCGAGTCCATGGACAAGTACTACCTGGACCTGGCCGACGAACGTACCAAGAGCGGCATGGCCCTGGTCCACCAGCGCTACAGCACCAACACGCTGCCGGCCTGGCCCCTCGCCCAGCCCTTCCGCTTCCTCGCGCACAATGGCGAAATCAATACGCTGCGCGGCAATCTGAACATGATGGACTCCCGTGAGCACCACGTGGAAAGCGCGCTCTTTGGTGAGGACATCAAGAAACTGATGCCCATTCTCTCGGCGGGCGCCAGCGACTCCGCGAACTTCGACAACGCCTTCGAGCTTCTCGTTCGCGGCGGGCGCGACGTGGATCACGCCATGGCGATGATGATCCCCGAGCCCTGGAGCGGCCACGAGTCCATGTCGGACGCGAAAAAGGCCTTCTACGAATACCACGCCTGCAAGATGGAACCCTGGGACGGCCCCGCTTCCATGGCCTTCTCCGACGGCGTGATGATCGGCGCCGTGCTCGACCGCAATGGCCTGCGTCCTTCGCGTTACTGGGTGACCAGCGACAACCAGGTCATCATGGCTTCCGAGGCCGGCGTGCTTCCGATCCCCCAGGAAAAGGTGGTCAAGAAGGGCCGCCTGGAACCCGGCCGCATGTTCCTCGTGGACATGGAAGAAGGCCGCATCGTCGACGACGCCGAACTGAAGGACAAGTTCGCAAGTCGCAACCCCTATCGACTCTGGCTCGACACACACCGGGTGGAACTGCCGACCGATCTGGCCGAACCCGCGCCTGTCGCCGAACCCGCTTCCCTCATGGAGCGTCTGCAGGTATTCGGCTACACCCGTGAAGACATGGAAATCCTCCTCGCCCCGATGGCGCAGGACGGTAAAGAGCCGACCGGCTCCATGGGCAACGACGCGGCACTGGCCGTGCTGTCGCCCCGTCCCCAGTTGCTCTTCAACTATTTCAAGCAGCTCTTCGCCCAGGTAACGAACCCGCCCATCGACCCGATCCGCGAAAGCATCGTCATGTCGCTGGAGACCGATATCGGCCGGGAAGGCAACCTGCTGGGTGAGAAGCCCGAAGACTGCAAGCAGCTTCACCTGAAGTCGCCGATCATCACCAACGCCCAGTTGGCCTTCATCAAGAACCTCGATCGCGACGGATTCCGCAGTGCGGTCATTTCGACCCTCTTCGAGGCGGACAAGGGACCGGAAGAACTGGACAAGGCCCTTCACCGCATCTGCAAGGAGGCCTCCGACGCCGTTCAGCACGGCGCGACCATGATCATCCTGTCTGATCGTGGCGTAAGCAGCGAGTTCGCCCCCATCCCCAGCTTGCTGGCGACCGGTGCGGTGCACCAGTATCTCGTGCACAAGCACAAGCGCAGCGAATGCGGCCTGATCATCGAGACCGGCGAAGCCCGCGAGGTGATGCATTTCGCCCTCCTCACCGGCTACGGCGCGGGTGCGGTGAACCCCTATCTGGCCTTCGAAGCGATTGAAGACCTGAAGCACCGCGAACTGGTGGTGGAGAAGAAGCCGGGCTATGCCCAGAAAAACTTCATCAAGGCGATAGAACACGGTCTCCTCAAGGTCATGTCCAAGATCGGCATCTCCACGCAGCAGAGCTACCGTTGCGCACAGATCTTCGAGGCGGTCGGCCTGAACACGGCCATTGTGCAGCGCTGCTTCTCCGGCACCGCCACCCGTATCGAGGGAATCGGCGTGAAGGAAGTGGCCATGGAATCCCTCATGCGCCACGCCATGGCGTACCCCGAGAATCCCGCGCGGCGTCCCGGCCTCGACGTGGGTGGCGCTTACCGCTGGCGGCGTCGCGGCGAGTTCCACATGTGGAACCCCGAGACCGTGGCCAAGCTTCAGCACGCCACCAGCCAGAACAACGCAAAGACCTTCGAAGAGTTTGCCGAGGAGGTAAACAACCGCACCCGGACCCTCGCGGCCCTTCGCGGTCTCCTCGAGTTTAAAGAAGGCACGCCCATTCCGATTGAGGAGGTGGAATCCGCCGCCGAGATCGTCAAGCGCTTCTGCACCGGCGCCATGTCCTACGGCTCCATCAGCGCCGAGGCCCACGAGAACCTGGCCATCGCCATGAACCGCATCGGCGGCCGCAGCAACACCGGCGAAGGCGGCGAAGACCCCGCGCGCTTCGAGGCGGACGCGAATGGCGATCTGCGCCGCAGCGCCATCAAGCAGGTCGCTTCCGGCCGCTTTGGCGTGACCAACGAATACCTGGTCAATTCGGACGAGTTGCAAATCAAAATGGCCCAGGGCGCGAAGCCCGGTGAAGGCGGTCAGCTTCCGGGCCACAAAGTATTCGATAAGATAGCCACCGTGCGTTATGCGACCCCCGGCGTGGAACTGATTTCTCCGCCCCCGCACCACGACATCTACTCGATCGAAGATCTGGCCCAGCTTATCCACGACCTGAAGAATGCCAACGTGCATGCGCGGGTGTCCGTAAAGCTCGTGTCCGAAGTGGGCGTGGGTACGATTGCCGCGGGCGTCTCCAAGGGCAAGTCCGACCTCGTGCTCATCAGCGGTCACGACGGCGGCACGGGCGCTTCGCCCCTGACCTCCATCAAGTACGCCGGTCTGCCCTGGGAACTCGGATTGACCGAAACCCACCAGGTCCTCGTGGAGAACGATCTTCGCGACCGTATCCGCGTCCAGGTCGACGGCCAGCTCAAGACTGGTCGCGACGTGGCCATCGCCGCGCTCCTCGGTGCCGACGAATTCGGCTTTGCCACGGCTCCCTTGATTGTGTCCGGCTGCATCATGATGCGCAAGTGTCACCTGAACACCTGCCCCGTGGGTATTGCCACGCAGGATCCCGAGCTTCGCAAGAAGTTCACGGGCAAGCCCGAGCACGTGGTGAACTACTTCTTCTTCGTCGCCGAAGAGTGCCGAAAGATCATGGCCCAGCTTGGCTTCCGCACCATCACCGAAATGATCGGTCGCGCGGACATGCTGAAATTCTCGCCCCTGCCCGAGCACTGGAAGGCCCGTCACCTCGATTTCTCCCGGATTCTCTACATGGCCAAGGCCTGGGAGAACTCCACGCTGCACCACAGCAAGGTGCAGGACCACGGCATCGAAGGCGCCCTGGATCATGTGCTGATGGAAAAGGCGAAGGCCGCCCTTGAAAAGAAGGAAGCGGTGCGAATCGAACTGCCCATTCGCAACGTAAACCGCACCTTCGGCACCATGCTGTCCAGTGAATTGACCCGCCGTCACAAGCTGGGTATGTATGGCGGCAGCCTGCCCGAAGATCTCGTGTGGATCGATCTCAAGGGCGTGGGCGGCAACAGCCTCGGCGCCTTCGCGATCAAGGGCGTCACCATCAACGTGATCGGCGAAAGCAACGACTACGTCGGCAAGGGCCTGTCCGGCGGCAAGATCATCATCGCACCGCCGCCCGAGTTCAAAGGCAAACCTTCCGAAAACATCATTATCGGCAACGTGGCCCTCTATGGCGCCACGAGCGGCGAGGCCTTCATCCGTGGTCTCGCGGGCGAGCGCTTCTGCGTGCGCAACAGCGGCGCCTGGGCCGTCGTGGAAGGGGTGGGCGACCACGGCTGCGAATACATGACCGGCGGCCGCGTGGTGGTTCTCGGGCCGACCGGCCGAAATTTTGCCGCCGGTATGAGCGGCGGTATCGCCTATGTCTACGACAAGGCGGGCGCGCTTCCCGGCCACTTCAACGCCGACAGCGCGGAACTGAAGCCGTTGCACGAAAAGAGTATCCCCGAATTGCGGTCCATGCTGGAGCGCCACGCCCAGTACACTGGCAGCGTGTCGGCCAAGAGCATTCTAGAAAACTGGGAAGCGGAATTGAAGCATTTCGTACGGGTCATGCCTCGCGACTATGCCCGCGTATTGAAGCAGCAAGAGCAAAAGCAAGCGGAGGTGACCCATGCTTCCTGACAAGTCCAAGGGATTCATGACTTTTGATCGCGAAATCGCGGCGGATGACGCCCCCGAAGAGCGGTTGAAGCACTACGGCGAGTTTTCGAATTCGCTGCCGCCGGAGAAAATCGCCCAGCAGGCCTATCGCTGCATGAACTGCGGTATTCCCTTCTGCCACAGCGGTTGCCCCCTCGGTAATCAAATTCCCGACTTCAACGAGCTGATGAAGGACAACGACTGGGAAGAAGCCCTCGAAGTCCTTCATTCCACCAATAATTTCCCCGAGTTCACGGGTCGGGTATGTCCCGCGCCCTGTGAGACGGCCTGCGTGCTGGGGATCAACAAACCCGCGGTCACCATCGAGATCAACGAACGGGAGATCGCTGATCGCGGCTGGCTCGAAGGTTGGGTGGTTCCCCAGATCCCCGAGGTGCGCACCGGAAAGCGTGTCGCCATCGTCGGCTCCGGTCCCGCCGGCCTTGCCGCCGCCCAGCAGTTGAACCGCGCCGGGCACCATGTGTCGGTCTACGAACGCTCGGACGAGCCGGGCGGCCTGCTCATGTACGGCATCCCGAATTTCAAGCTCGACAAGAAGATTGTCATGCGCCGCGTCGACCAGTTGAAAGCCGAAGGCGTGGAGTTCATCTGCAACGCCGAGGTCGGCGTAAATGTACCCACCAGCAAGCTGGATCAGTACGACGCCGTATTGATTGCCATCGGCTCCACCAAGAGCCGCACCTTCGAAGGCATGAATGTTCCCGGTTCCGACCTGAAGGGTATCTACCCCGCCATGGAGTTCCTGCCCCAGCAGACCCGGCGGGTCCTGGGCAAAGAAGTCAAGGGCGAAAATATTCTCGCCACCGGCAAGAACGTGATTGTAATCGGCGGCGGCGACACCGGCTCCGACTGCGTGGGCACCAGCCTGCGCCAGGGATGCAAGGGCCTCGTCAACCTCGAACTCATGCCCAAGCCGCCCGTTGAGCGCGCCGACAATAACCCCTGGCCCCAGTGGTCCTTCATCTACCGCACCTCTTCCAGCCACAAAGAGGGTGGAGAGCGGCGCTACAGTGTCCTGACCAAGTCCTTCGAGGATGACGGAAACGGCAATGTGGCCGCATTGAACACGGTGCAACTGGAATGGAGCGAGCCTGATGCAACCGGTCGTCGCCAGATGGTCGAGGTGCCGGGAAGCGAAGAGCGCATCCCCGCTGAGTTGGTGTTGCTGGCCATGGGCTTCACCCAGCCCGAGACGGACACCTTCGTAAAAGAGCTGGGGCTGGAACTGGATCGCAATCGATTTGGTCAGGGCATCAAGGCCAACACGAAAGACTTCCAGTCGTCCAGATCCAAGTACTTTGTGGCGGGCGACGCCCGTCGCGGTCAGTCCCTGGTGGTCTGGGCGATTCACGAGGGTCGGGAAGCCGCGCGGGCCATCGACCTCTACCTGATGGGAGAATCCACCCTGCAGGCCCACGACACCGAAGGCTACGAGACCCTGACAAAAGAGCGTTCCCTCGTCTAATCCGGGAAGCGCCTCCGATAGTTCAAGCGCCCGGACTGCTGGCCCAACCAGCATTGTCCGGGCGCTTCGCCGTTTCTGGGGACAAGATTGGAGTACGGACGCAATCGTCCGGCGGCGCGGGGAACCCTTGTCGCCCCTCAGGGATCGATAGGGCGGGTGTAACAATCCCAGGGCGCTGCTGGTAACATAGACACCCCCGAAGGGTGAAAGGGCGTCCTTTTACCGGGAAAGGGGCTTGTGTTAAGCTTGCCGCTATACAAAGGCGATTTTAAGGAAGCTTTTCGTGAAACACATTCAGATTATGTCCAGGTCCCCGCAAAAGGCGGACGACTTCACCACGGGCCAGAAGTTGACCCTCGCGGCGGGGATCGCCAATGCCCTGGCCAGCTTTTTTGCGGACAAGGAAGATGCCGCGTCCTAACGAAGGAAGCATTCGGTGAAGCACATTCAATCCGTGTCCAGAATCCCCGGGCGGGCCGGAGAATTTACCACGGGCCAGAAGCTAACGCTGGCCGCAGGCATTTTCGACGCCATCGCCGCCTTCTTCGACGGCAAAGAAACGACCGGCGGGAACGACGAAACTTGAACCCGGCCCGGTCGCACAGCGGCCCGACAGGAGGAATACCCAGTGAAGCATGTACGTTGCATTAGTCAGGCGCCCCTTCGCGCCCAGACGGACATCAGTTGGGCGTCCGTGTTTGAGCTGATTGCGGGCATTCTCGCCGCGGTCGGTCAGGCGGTTCTTACCAAGGAAAGCCAGGAATTCCCCACCATACCCACGACGGGCGCCTGAAGTCGGGCGGCCGCGGGGTAGCCTGTTGCTCCCTGCGGCGCGGCGCGACCCGGGGACGAGGCTAGCCTAAGAAAAAGGAAGTACAATGAAACATCTAGCGTTGCTTTCGAAACGACCAGAGCGGGCCCAGGCCGATATCTGCACCAGCATATCAAGCGATTATCAGGCGCTCCTGTGCTTCCTGGTGGAAGTGCTCCAGACCATATTTCCGACCCTGGCGGAAGCCAAGACGCCGACCCAGTCGGACGCCTGAGCCGGGGGAGGGCGCACGTGGTGCATGGGATCCGGTTGCTGACGCGACGCCCCCTGAAGGGCCAGGATATCGCGCCCGAGGTGAAGCTGGCCTTCATCCGGGACTTCGTGAGCGCCACGGGGGACAACCCCGAGTTTGAGGGGGTTATCAACGCGATTATCCCTTTGTTTATCAACAAGGATCCGAGCAATCCTGCCCCGGACTAATTTCTACTTGTAGCCTTCGCCGAAATGTGCTCTAATAGGCGCGGTTTGGCGACAATCTGGAGTGGACCAATGAAACATATCAAGCCGATTTCGACCCCTAAGGCGGACTCTTTCCTCGACTTCTACAACGCGATTTTCCGCGCGTGGGTGGAGTTTCGGGATGGAAAACGCGATGAGGCCACCTCGGGATTCTAGGACCCCGGCGGGTTACATGCCTTTTACCGGGGCCTGCTGTCCCATCGCAGGTCCCGGTTGTATTTATGGAAGGGCCCCGTCCCCAGAACCCATCGGATCCGCGGCGTGATTGCTGGACAACATACGTTTATCCGGGGCACGGAACTCGATGATGTGCCCGCTTTTTCGCGCCTTTATCGGGCCGGGACCCTGCGCGCGGGGCTGCTGGACGCGAAGCGCGAGCCCGTCCTGCCCACGCGAGACGAGCTCCGGGAACTGCTCTCACGAAAGGAGATCGCCGATGGCGGTTTCTATACCGTGGAGGACCGGTCGGGGGAGATCCAGGGCTTTTGTACCCTGCGGGGCGTGAACAACGAGGCGCGCTACGCGGAATTCAGCCTGGTGTTGCTGGACCCCGCGCTGTACGCCACGCCACTGGCGGAGGAGGCGGCCGACTTCCTCTATGAGCGTGCTTTTGTCCGTGCGGGCCTGAACAAGGTCGTGGCCTACTGCCTGGAAGGTGAGCGCGAACTCGCCGATTTCCTCCGGGCTCAGGGCTTCGAATCCGCGGGCGTCCAGCGCGACGTGGTTTATGCCCAGGGTCGCTGGCACGCGCTGGAAGCGCTCTGCCGAACGCCCGCCTCCGTATGACGCGGAAACAACGCTACGAACGGGTGTGCTGAAAATGCCCTTTACAACTCAGACCTATATCCGCCGCGCCGAGCGCGACGACCTCGATACCGTCGTTCGATGGATGGAGTCCCCCGACTTTCAGCATTTCCTCTATGGCGATCCGGCGCGTTCGCCCCGCCAGGTGCGGGACAAGATCGTGGCCATGCTGGGCCGGGCCGTGGGGCACACGATGCCGGGCGGCATCTACCTGATGATCGACAGCAGGGAGTACGGGCCGGTGGGCCTGCTCTCCCTCCAGAACATCAGTTGGCGCAACCGCTCGTGCAGTATCGACCTCTATCTGGGCCAGGAGCACCTGCGCAACCGCATGGTCAGCGCAAGTTCGATCTGTCTGGCGCTCGAGTACTGCTTCTGCGAGCTCAACCTCCACCGTGTCAGCGCCTATATCTACGCCTTCAATTCCGCCTCCTGGCGCATTTTTGAGAAGACGGGCGCGACCCGGGAACTTACCCTTCGCGACCACGTCGTGCGCGACGGGCAGGCCCACGATCTCTACGGCTATGGTCTGCTGCGTCCCGAGTATGAGGCTTTTCGCGCGCGCTATCACCGCGCGCTGGATGGTTATTCCCTCGCCGCCATGATTGAAGGGCTCGCGGCGCACGAAGGGGAGAGCCCCGCGTGAACCTTGCATTCACGCTGCTGCTGGCGGCCTATGTGCTCCATTCCATCGCGATGCACCGCCAGGAAGGGCCCGAGACGGAGCCCCAGGATACCCAGATCCACCGCGGTCTGCCCGCCCCCCTCATGCCGCTGGCCCTCTTTTTCGCCTGGCAGGCCTTCAGCACCCCCTGGGTGATGGGCCTTCTCTCTATGCCCGCGCTCTGGACGCTTGGCGGCGTCCTCGTACTCCTGACCCTGGTGAGCCAGCTCAAAAAGAAGAAAGCAAAGGTCTCGGACGGGCTTGTTGCGCGATTATCCTACATCGGCGGCGGATTGCTCCAAACGGCGCTTCTCGGCCTGGCCCTGTACCTGGGCTTTCTCGATGGGGTGCTGTCACGAAGCCTTTTCGATCCGAAATGGGTTATACTGGGGGGCGTGGCGGGCCATCTTATCTTTGGCGTATCGCTCATATTCAGCCATCGCTCGCTGGATACCCTGCGGGATATCGCCGGATATGTGCTCGATCCCCGTCCCCTCGGGCGCTTTCTGGGGGAGTCCCCCCGGCAGATGTTTGCATGCCTCGATGTGAGCCTGATCGAAGAATTGATCTATCGCGTTGCCGCGCAAAGTGTGCTGCTCGCGTTGACCGGCAGCCCCTGGGTTGCCATCGGTGTCACGGCGCTGGTCTTTTCCGTGGTGCACCGCCATTTCTTTTACAATCACGTGGTGGATTCCGTGGAGTTCCTCGCGTTTTCCCTGCTCCTGGGCATCCTCTACCAGGTCACGGGGAGCTTCATGCTGGTGGTGATGATTCATACCGTTCGAAATATTGAAATTGTCTACTTTGATCACGCCACCCGCCCCGAGACGGCGGCCCACTGGCGTCTTACTCCCGAGAAGGCCTGATTGCCCATGTCCGAAAACCAAAGAGCCCTGGTGCAGTTGTCCCGGCTCGAGAAGACCTTTACCCTGCGCAATTTCTTCTATCGCGACGAGGATACGGGGAAGCGCTCGCTCTACAAAAAGCGTCGCGTTGAAGCCGTGCGGGATGTGAACTTCGAGATCTACGAGGGTGAGATTTTCGGACTCCTCGGCCCGAACGGTGCCGGCAAGACTACGACCGTGAAAATGCTCTCGGGCCTCGTGAAACCGGACAAGGGCACAGTGCAGATAGACGGACTGGAAGTGGAGCGCTACCGCAAGCGCGTGCTGGAGAAGGTGGGGGTGGTGCTGGAGGGAACGCGTACGAGCATGTGGCCCCTCACGCCGATGGAGAACCTGGCCTATTATGGAAACCTGAAAAATGTGTCCGGCAAGGTCCTCTTTGATCGCTCGAATTATCTGCTGGACTTTATCGGTCTCAAGGACAAGAAGAACGTCCAGGTGCGCCACCTTTCCCGAGGCCAGAAACAGAAACTGGCCATCTGCATCGCGCTGATTGCCGATCCGCAGGTGCTGCTGCTGGACGAGCCCACTACGGGCCTCGATGTCCAGAGCGCCCGCGCCATCAAGGACAAGATTATCGAGATGACTCGCGAGCACGGCAAGAGCGTGCTGGTGACAACCCACGACATGCACGTGGCCCAGGAGCTCTGCGACCGGATCGGTATCATCGATCAGGGCAAACTTGTGGCCTGCAAGCGGACCGATGAGCTGCTGGGGCTCTTTTCCGATCAGGTGTACGTGTTCAAGCTCGATCGCGAAGCCGACATCGCCATTTTTGAATCCATTGCCGGCGTGGTCTCCGCGGCAAACGAACTGACCGTGGACGGGCCCATTCTGGTGCTGAGTCTGGTTCCTGAATCCGACCAGCGTTCCGAGGCCCTGTACAATGTCATGGAAACCCTTCGCGCACAGGCCTTCGAGCTCCGCGGCGTGGCCCAGCGGCAGCAGAACCTGGAAAGCATTTTCCTTCAGTTGACGACTAGTTCAATTTAGGGGCAATAAGTAAGCTGAACCGCAAATTTGCGCAAATGGACGCAAATTGTTTGATTGATAGTAAACGAGGATCGATGACCGGCCACGTGATAAAGGCTGAATCCCTGCCAAGGGCCGGATTTGCTGGATAGTTTGCAGTACACCCCTCGCGGACCTATCCCGCGAGAAACCAATACATTTTTGACGGGAGTGAGTTGCCGGATGAGTTTCTTCCTGGTTATAAAAGCTGAAATTGTGCGGTCGATGATCGTGATGCGACGCTACTGGTTCCGTACCCTGACCGGCATGGTCATGGGCTACGGCATGTTGCTGGTTCTGATTACCGGCTTCATGGTCAGCCGTGACGAAGTGACGAAAGCGGCGACCAGCGGCTTCGGCGACGCGGAGCAGGCCACGAAATTCGTGCTGGGCTTCATTATCGGCATGTTCGCCTTCGGGATCGTGGGTATGTTCACTCAGGGGCTTCAAGGCATGGCGAGCACGGGCGTGCTGGAGCAGCTCTGCCTGAGCCCCCATGGCCTCGTGACCAACTTCCTTGCCCGCTCCACCGTGGCCGCCGTAACCAGCGTGCTCTCGTCAGCCCTGATGGTATGGCTGGTCACCGTAACCGTGGGGGGGACGCTGTATTTCGACCCCCCGGCTGTCATCGCCCTGATGGTACTCACCTTCATCAACTTGATCGGATTCGGCTTTATGATGGGCGGGCTCGTGCTGGTCTTCAAGCAGGTGGGCCAGATCGCCATTTTGATCCGCATGGGACTTTTTGCCCTCGCCATCTACGCCAAGGATGACCTGCTGGAGCGGGGCTGGGCCATGGCGGCCTTTGTGCATGCCCTGCCCATTGCCGATGCTTCCATCCTGCTGAAGTGGGCCCTCATCTCAAACCAGGGTATCGTGGGCGACAACTACGACAACTACCAGTCGGTCTTCGTCCATCCGTCCATGAAATTCCTCATCATCAGTTGTGTCGTCTGGACCCTGCTGGGCATCACCCTCTTCAAATCGATGGAAACCTGGAGCCGCTCCAAGGGAACCCTGGGCGGCTATTGATGGAAGCCTCCTCGCTACACCGCTTCGAGCAGGGAGGGCGGCGTTTCGTCCTCGACATGGAAACATGCTTCTGTTTCGAGTGCGATGAAGTGTCGTGGGCGGTCATGGAGCACTATCCCCACACGCCGGTCAACCGGATCCTTCACCTCCTCGGCGAACATCATCCCGTTCGGGAAGTGGAGGAGGTGATTGGCGAACTGGAATGGCTCCGCTCCACCAAATCCATCCTGCCCGCCCTCGGCCCGAAGGAACGACTGAAGCAGTTTGAGGGAACGCCGGAACTGCGCGAAGTAGACCTGCGCCTGCCGGCCTTGATCGGTCCCGCCTGCGACAGCCTGGTCTCGGGTGCGCTTACGCTGCTGCTCGGGCGTTCGGCGTCCGGGAAAGAGCTGGTGCTCAGGCTTCACACGCCGGAAGCGAAATTCCACCCGGAGGGGCTGGCCCGATTGGTGGAGCGCGCCTTTCGGGACCTCCGACTCGCCGGAAAGTCCCTGTCCGTGGACGTAGTCGTGCCGCTGCCGAACTCCACACCGCTCCGCGAGCACCAAGCGTCCGCCCTGCTGGCCCTGAGCGACGCGGGGGGCGTCGGCCCCCTCCTCGACAAGCTGAGTTCCGCCATATCGGGAAGGCTTTCCAAGCTCAGTGCGGTGACCGAAGGCGCCACGGCGGCCGCTATCGGTGTGGTCCTTGTTCCGGCCGATGCCTCCTTCTGCGAGGTGATCCCCTGGCTCAACGAGCAGGGCTTCAAGCGTATCGATATCGATCTGCCCGCGGCCTACCTGGCCAGACCGGGTCTCGATCCAGCCGCGGTGCTGACCGGTATGCAGACAGCCGCCGTTTATTATGCGCAACAGTTGCTGAAAGGAAATTTCTTTCGCCTGGAACCCATGGCCTCCACCTTTCGGCAAATCTACGAGGGGGTGGCTCAGTCCCGGAGTGACGGGAGCGGCACCCACGCACTCGCCGTGGATGAGCGGGGGGATATTTATCCCTCGCGCTATTTCATGGGTAACGCCGCTTTTCGATTGGGCAGTGTCACCGATGGAAGCCTCGACGATACTACCCGAGGTGCTTTCGACGATCTGGGCGTGGCGACCACGGCGCCCTGCATTCACTGCTGGGCGAGGAACCTCTGTGGCGGGGGGCACAGCGCGATCCACCATTCTCTGGGCGGTGGGATCCGCGAGCCCAACTCGGCGTGGTGCGAACGACAACGGGACTGGTTCGCCGCGGCGATCGCGGCCTTCAACCTGCTCTCTTCACAGGGCGTGAATTTCGCGCGGCTCCACCAGAATCTCCAGCCCCGGAAGAAACTCTCCCTCTGGCAGGCGGCGCGCACCGCCATGACCATGAAAGTGGGTGTGCGGCCCATTGAAGTGTCGGATGCGCCCCTCTTGACCCGCTGGGAAAACTGGAGTGATGCCACCTACTTCCTCGGCAATGAATACGGCATGTTCCTCGCCACCACGTATGACCGTGAAATGGACTCTCTGCATCCGCGAGGCATCGAGCAGGAGTTGATGATCGTTTCAAAGCGCAACGAGACGCTCGGACTTCTTAAGCTGCGACCCGAGCCGCGCCTCGGCATGGCGCGGGTGTGGTTCTTCCTGAAAGATCCGGCGGGCTATGCCGACAGCGGACTCCGCAAGAGCTTCGGATATATCTTGAAGGAAGCGGCGGGACAGACCACATTCAACACGCTGATCGCGGCAGCGGGTCCGGGTGATCCCGGGCTGGGAGATTTTCTGAAGGCCCTCGGCTTTCAGCACGCCGGCTCCGAGCGGCAGGCGCTGTTTGTCCACGACGCCTATCACGATGTTGACGTGTACACGTTGAAATTGTAGGGGACCGCAACGAAAGTGGCATTGCCTTTCACAATTCAACCCCCGGCAGCATGAGCTCAATAAATCGCCGGGCCTGGGGACTCAAGAACTTCCCTTTGCGCATGACCACGCCGTAGACGCGATCGGGAAAAAAGTTGCCAACGGGCACCACGCTCAGTTTCTCTTCGCCGGTAATGCAGATGCTCATGACCACAGAAATCCCGAGTCCGAGCTCAACGTATTTTTTGATTACTTCCCAGCCGCCCACTTCCATCGCCACCTCGTAGGGGAGGCCCTGGGCCTTGAAGACCGAGTCCACCGTGCTCCAAGTGCTCAGATGGCGCGGCGGCAGGATCAGCGGATACTTGCTGATCTGTTTTAAGGTCAGATACTTCAGATCCGCCAGGGGATGCCCCAGCGCCGTGATAAGCATGGGCTCGTAGCTGACGATGGGGTGGAAGACTACGTCGTCCGGCACGTTCAACAGGGGGCCAACCGCGAAATCGACATGCCCCGCGCGCAACTGGGCGAGGCCCTCGGCCCCGGTGACGTTGTGCAGCTTCAGCTCGATGTTTGGATGGGCCCTGCGAAAGCGCTCCACGTAGGCGGGCAACACATACAGAATAGTGGACCAGCCCGCCGCAACATCGATGCGCCCCTGCTCCACGTTGCCCCGCCGCGCCGAGAATTCGTCAGGCAAGTTATCGATACGTTCCACCAGCGGCATGGACAGCTCGAAAAGCAATTCGCCATCCGGTGTAAGTTTGATTTTCGGGCCGCGCCGCTCAAACAGCGTCACCTCCAGTTCCCGTTCCAGGGCCTGAATCTGAAGGGACACCGATGGCTGACTGAGAAACATCCGCTCGGCGGCCTTCGAAATACTACCATCGGCGGCGGCATAGCAGAAGCCGCGAAGTTGTTGAAGGCGATTCTGCTTGTAGCGGAATTCATTCGTGCTCATGGGGGTGCTCCGTGCGCAAGTTCATCAGGACGGACAATAGCGGGAGGACAGACCAATCGGTCGTATCCGTCTAATCCGTCCTTTCACACGACGGACCGTTTCTACCGATCGTTAGACTATTATTGCAATTATTTAGCCTAGAAGCAACCCTTCATTAACGGCGGCTATACTAAACATTGAAACAACTGATTTGTCAATCACTTACAAACGGTGGTATCGTTCCGAAGGTCGCAATGAGAGTGGTAGTGGCGACTGTTGCATCCGGCAAGGCAGAACGACACGGGATCCGTCTGCCCTTTCCATTTTTATCCCACCTGAAAGGATGACGAAGACAATGGCATCACTCAATGTGCCCGAGGGCCTGGAAATCCTGGGACCCGTATCGGACACACACGGGGAAATCCTTACCCCGGAAGCACTTGCGTTCTACGCGACGCTCCACCGCGCCTTCAATCCGCGCCGACTCGAATTACTTGAGAAGCGCAAAGAGCGCCAGGCCGCCCTCGATAGCGGCGTCCTTCCCGACTTCTTCCCGGAGACCAAAGAAGTCCGCGAAGGTGAATGGCGCGTGGATCCGGTGCCCGCCGACTTTCAAGACCGCCGGGTAGAGATTACCGGCCCGGTTGATCGCAAGATGGTCATCAATGCCCTGAATTCCGGCGCGAAGACCTACATGGCCGACTTCGAGGATTCCCACGGTCCCACTTGGGAAGCGACCCTCGATGGCCAGGTGAACATGCGCGATGCCGTGCGCCGCCAGATCGACTTTACCGCGCCCAATGGCAAAGAATACAAACTCAACGACAAGACGGCGGTGCTTCTCGTTCGTCCCCGTGGTTGGCACCTTTCCGAAAAGCACGTGTTAGTGGACGGTGAGCGTGCTTCCGGAAGCATATTCGATTTCGCGCTGTACTTTTTCCACAATGCGAAGTACCGCGTGGATCAGGGGTCGGGCATTTATCTCTACCTGCCGAAGATGGAGCACTACCTCGAAGCGCGCCTGTGGAATGATATCTTCGTGAAAGCGCAGGAGCTTCTTGGCCTGCCCCAGGGCACGGTGAAGGGCACCGTGCTCATCGAGCACATTCTTGCGGCCTTCCAGATGGAAGAAATCCTCTACGAGCTGCGCCACCACAGCGCGGGCCTCAACTGCGGTCGCTGGGACTACATCTTCAGCTTCATCAAGAAGTTTGCGAAGCGTGAAGACTATCTCATGCCGGATCGCGCGCTGGTTGGTATGACCACGCCGTTCATGCGCGCCTACTCGCTGGCCTGCATCAAGACCTGCCACAAGCGTGGTACCTTTGCCATGGGCGGTATGGCTGCGCAGATCCCGATTAAGAACGATCCCGAAGCTAACGAGCGCGCCATGACCAAGGTGCACACGGACAAGAAACGGGAAGCTGAAGATGGACACGACGGCACCTGGGTGGCCCACCCGGCGCTGGTGGCCATCGCCATGGAAGAGTTTGACAAGGTTCTCGGCAGCAAACCGAACCAGATCGACAAGCAGCGCGACGATGTGACCCTTTCCCAGGCCGACCTGCTGGCCGTGCCTTCCGGCGCGATCACCGAGCACGGGATCCGCGAGAACATCAAGGTGGGCGTCCAGTATCTGGAAGCCTGGCTGAGCGGCGTCGGTTGCGTGCCCCTGTATAACCTGATGGAAGACGCGGCGACCGCCGAGATCTCCCGCACCCAGCTCTGGCAGTGGGTCCACAACAAGAAGGCCGTGCTCGACGACGGCCGCCCGGTGACCCTTGAACTGGTTCGGGCAATCGCAAAAGAAGAGATGGACGCCATCAAGGCGGAAGTGGGCGAGGCGCGCTATGCCAGTGGCAAATATGAAGCCGCCGCCCGATTGTTTGACGAGTTTACGGCCAACGAAGAGCTGGCCGAGTTCTTGACCCTGGCCGCCTACGAGCAACTGCCCTGACCGGCCTGCCGCAACCGGGAGAGACCCCAGGCCCGGCGCCGGTTGATACCTTTAAATAGACGGCCTTATCCGGGAACGAGGCCCCAAACTCCATACCAATGCCGAGAGGCACACAAGGACAACGCAAGACATGAGCAGTAATAACGGAACGAAGAAGAACCCGCTGATCGATCAGGCCGAAGTCGATGCGCTGAACGCCCTCTGGGCCTCCGATCGCTTCAAGGGCATCACGCGCTCCTACACCGCCGAGACGGTGCTTGAGCTGCGCGGCTCCATGAAGGTCGAATACACCATCGCCACGAAAACAGCCGAGAAGCTCTGGGGCTACGTGAACGAGCCCGGCAACGGCTACGTGAACGCCCTCGGCGCGCTGACGGGCAACCAGGCGATCCAGCAGGTGGAAGCGGGCCTTCGCGCCATCTATCTTTCCGGCTGGCAGGTGGCGGGCGACGCGAACCTGTCCTGCACCATGTATCCCGATCAGAGCCTCTACCCCTCCAACAGCGTGCCGGCCATCGTGGCGCGCATCAACAATGCCCTGAGCCGCCGCGACCAGGTTCAGACCATCAGCGGCGTGAAGAAGCATGACTACTTCCAGCCCATCGTGGCCGACGCGGAAGCCGGATTCGGCGGTCCGCTCAACGCCTATGAGCTCATGCTCCAGATGATCCAGGCGGGCGCCGCGGGTGTCCACTTCGAAGACCAGCTCGCTTCCGCCAAGAAGTGCGGCCACCTCGGCGGCAAAGTGCTCGTCCCCAGCCGCGAATTCATCAGCAAACTCCACGCAGCCCGCCTGGCGGCCGACGTAGCAGGCACCCCGACCGTGCTGGTCGCCCGCACCGACGCGGACGCCGCCGGCCTGCTGACCAGCGACATCGACGAGCGCGACCGCCCCTTCTGCACCGGCGAGCGCACCGTGGAAGGCTTCTACGTGACGCGGCCCGGCATCGACCAGGCCATCGCGCGCGGCCTGAACTACGCGCCCTACGCAGATCTGATCTGGTGCGAAACCAGCACGCCCGACCTGGCCGCCGCGAAGAAGTTCGCCGAAGCCATCCACGCCCAGTACCCCGGCAAGCTGCTGGCCTACAACTGCTCGCCCTCCTTCAACTGGCGCTCCAAGCTCAGCGACGCCGACATCGCCCGTTTCCAGAACGAAATCGGCGCCATGGGCTACAAGTTCCAGTTCATCACCCTGGCGGGCTTCCACAACCTGAACCTGGGCATGTGGAAACTGGCCAACGGCTACAAGGACCGCCAGATGTCCGCCTTCGTGGAGATGCAGGAAGAAGAGTTCCGCGAAGTCGAGAACGGCTTCAACGCCGTGAAGCACCAGGCCTTCGTGGGCACCGGCTTCTTCGACGCCATCACCAACGCCGTCTCCGAGGGCGAGTCTTCCGTCACCGCGCTCAGCGGCTCCACGGAAGCGGAACAGTTCCACTAAGCCAGACGCCACATACCGTTGACTCTGCCGGGCCGCAATCGCGGCCCGGCTTCTTTATGGGTCTTATGAGGTCAAAGTGTCTGGGGCATTCTTCATACAGACCCATAAGACTCATACGACCCATTCTTCCACAGTCACGCATTCACTTCGTCGCCGGTTGCAAGTTTCTCAGCCACGGTATATAGTTAAGCCAGCGGTTCTGACCAACCTCCAAGGAGCGGCCCATGGTAAAGGTGGTGGTAGCAGAAGACGACTTGCACGTAGCCCGATTTGTCGCGCGCGTTATGTCCTCCATGGGCTATTTTCCCATCATATGCAGCGACGGCAAGCGGGCGCTCCATGTACTTGAAGACAACCCGGACATCCAATTGCTCATTACCGACGTGTCCATGCCCCAGATGGACGGACGCTCCCTCGTGATGGAAGTCCGGGGCAGAAGCACCTTCAAGAAGCTCCCCATCATCATCACCTCGGGCCTTGTGCGGGTGTCCGAAATTACCGACCTCCTCGATATCGGAGTGACCTGCTTTCTCGGCAAGCCCGTGGAAGTGGGGGATCTGAAGGCTTATGCGAAAAGCCTCGTGGAGCGGGGCGCGGTGGCGTAGGCCGCGGCGCGTCCGCGCTGTCGACGCAGTTCAGCCGAGTTCTTCGGCCTCGGCGGAGTCGGCGAACTCACGCGCAATGGCCTCGGCGCGGTCGGCGACGGCAAGGAAGGCGTCGACCAGTTCCGGGTCGAAGTGTTTGCCGCGGCCTTCCCGGAGGATATTCAGGGCGTCCTCGTGCGTGAAAGAGGGCTTGTAGCGCCGCTTGCTGATGAGCGCATCGTACACATCGGCCACCGCCATGATCCGGCCGCAGAGGGGAATATCTTCACCGCGAAGTCCGCCGGGGTAACCTGTGCCGTCCCATTTTTCGTGGTGGGTCTGGGCCATTTCTCTGGCCACGCGGAGGAATGAATTTGATCCGAGCTGCTTTTCCGCCGCCGCAAGGGTGTCGTGTCCGTAAATGGTGTGCTTCTTCATTTCCTCGAACTCTTCCTCGGTAAGCTTGCCGGGCTTCTGGAGGATGGCGTCGGGGACGCCCACCTTTCCGATGTCATGGAGCGGTGCGGATCGATAGAGATTTTCGATGTAGATGGCATCGAGCGTTTCGGCGTATTTTGGCAGCCGGCGCAGCTCCTGGGCGAGTTCGAGAACGAAATGCTGGGTCCGCCGGATGTGCATCCCGGTTTCGGGGGGTCGCGGTATTCCGCCAGGCAGGCCAGGCTCTCGATGGTGACGTGCTGCACGAGCTCGATTTCGGCGGTGCGCTCGCGCACCAGGTCCTCCAGGCGATCCCGGTAGAGCTTGAGCTCCAACTGATTGCTTACGCGGGCGCGCAGCAGCGCGGGCTTGAAGGGCTTGGTGATGTAGTCCACCGCCCCCATGGCCAGCCCGTGCGCCTCGTCCTCCACTTCGTTGAGCCCCGAAAGGAAGATGACGGAAATACCCTTTGTGCGGGGATTTTCCTTCATGCGACGAAAGACCTCGTGTCCATCCATGCCGGGCATGACGATATCGAGGAGCACCAGATCCACGGTCTCGCGTTCGAGCAGATCCAGGGCGCTCGGACCGTCCATGGCAACCCGAACGTCGAAGTCATCGCCGAGGGTTGCGAGGAGGATATCGATATTGCCCTCGGCGTCATCCACCAGAAGGATCTTGCGTTCACTCAACCGGACCATAGGCTGTTTCCGTTGTGTTGGACACCCGCTCAAGCAGGGTTTCCAGTGCGGCGGTTGCGTCCTTGAAATTATAGCGTTCCGCGAAATCGGCCAGTACCTTCGCGTCTCCGGCGATGGCCGGTGGCCAGATTCGCTCGTTCAATTGCACCGCGATAGATTTGACCTGCTTTGCGCGGCCTTCGCGCAGCGGGGCGCCCAGTTCCCCCAGGAGCGTAAGCAACAACGCCCGGCTTCCCGGTTCCGCGGGCGCGACATCTATAGTCGGATGCACCGCCAGGGCTTCGGCGATCGATTCAAGCGTGACGTGCAATTCTCCCGCCATACGTTCGAGCAAAGCCCCCGGTGACTCTCCCGCCGCCACTTTCTGTTCGACAAGGCCCGCCGCGTCCCGAAGCGCATCGGCCCCGATATTGCCGGCCACGCCCTTGATGTTGTGGGCGAGCCTGCGGGCCTCCGCGGGCATATCCGCACGAAGAAATCTACCGATCTCCGCCGTGGCGTTGGCATAGTCGCGTTGAAACTTTTCCAGCAATGTACGGTAGAGTACTGAATTGCCTCCCAGCCGTTCAATGCCGGAGCGGAGCTTCAACCCTGGCAGGTCGCGCAGATTGGGGGCGGGGGAGGGCTCGACCTGGGGAATCTCGGGGCTTTCCATCGGCCCATCGGTGTATGCGTGGTCGGGTAGCCACTTGTACAGTGTCCGGTAGAACTCTTCCAGCATGATGGGCTTGGTGATGTGGTCGCTCATGCCGGCGGCGATACTCTGATCGCGGTCTTCCATCCGGGCGTGGGCGGTCATGGCGATAATGGGAAGATACCCGGCCTCCGGGATGGTGCTCGAACGGATGATGCGCGTCGCTTCGAAACCGTCCATCACCGGCATCTGGATATCCATCAAGACCAGCTCACAAGTGTTCGTCTCCAGCCAGTCGATGGCCTCCCGGCCGTTATTCGCCGTGTCCACCACCAGTCCGACCCGCCGGAGAAGTTCCACGGCAATCTGCTGATTGATCTCGTTGTCCTCAACCAGAAGCACCCGGCCGCCGCGCTTCCTGGCGAGTTGGGCCGCCGCGGGTGAGGCCCCCGTGGGCAGGGGGGGCGGCGACGTCTGGTGGCCGAAGACGCGCATGATGGAATCGAGGAGGGTGGAGCGCGACACGGGCTTGACGAGGAACGCGTAGGAGTTGAGTCCCGCACGCATGGCCTGCTTCATGGCGTCTTCGCGTCCGTAAGCCGTCACCATGATGATATGGGGTTGTCTGGGTATATTTCGGGCACTCCGAATGCGGTTGATTGCGTCGAAACCGTCCATGTCGCCGAGACGCCAGTCCAGCACCAGCAGGTCAAAGGGGGCGTCGGCCGCGCCGGCAAGACAATTTATTGCCCCCTGACCCGAGTCGGTGGTGGCCACGGTGAACTGAAAGCTTTCGAGCATGCCGTTCAGGATTTCCCGCGCGTGAGCGTTGTCATCGGCGATCAACACGCGAATGCCCCGGAGATCGGCCAGCGGCGCGCGCTGCGGGCGTTGGGAGTTCCGCCGGATTCCAAAGCGGGCATTGAACTGAAAGTTGCTTCCGGAGCCTGGGTTGCTCCTGACGGTGATCGATCCGCCCATCAGTTCAACCAGGCGTCGGCAGATGGCCAGGCCGAGTCCGGTGCCGCCGTAGCGCCGCGTGGTGGAGTCGTCCGCCTGAGAAAACTCGCGGAAGAGCCGTCCCATTTGTTCTTCCGTCATGCCGATGCCCGTGTCTTGTATGCTGAAGGACACTTCGGCTTCATCGTCCGAGATCGAGACGGGATCGATGGTAACGAGCACCTCGCCCGACTCGGTGAACTTGATGGCGTTGTTGACCAGGTTCAACAGCACCTGCTCCAGTCGCGTGGGGTCGCCGCGAAGGATCCAGGGAATCTCGGGGCTGACTTTGACCAGAAGCTCCAGACCCTTTTCCGAGGCTTTCAGCGATACGAGATTGCAAAGGTTCTCGATCACCTCGTCCATCTCGAAATCAATGATTTCCATGGACAGCATGCCGGCTTCGATCTTTGAGAAATCGAGGATGTCATTGATGATGTGGAGCAGCCCCATGGCGGCGTGCTCCAGCTTGGCGATGTAGTCGTGTTGCTGCGGCATGAGTTCGGTCATGAGCGCAAGCTGGCTCATCCCGATTATGGCGTTCATCGGCGTCCGTATTTCATGGCTCATCTTGGCGAGGAAGGCGCTCTTGGCGCTGTTCGCCTGTTCCGCGGCATCGCGCGCCGCCGCGAGTTCCTCCAGCATCTGCTTGCGGCGTGTAATGTCGTAGAGAATGCAGTGGGCGCGCTGAAAGTCTCCACTGTCCAGCCGCTGCGTGCGGACGGCCACCTGAAGCGAAACCTCCGTATTGTCCCGCGTGCGCACGGTGAGCTCGGTATCAAACTGGTCTTCCCGCTGGAGCCGCTCCAGATAGGCGGGCCAAACCTCCTGAATCTCCGGCGACCACAATTCCCCGAAACTGCGCCCCTGGAGTTCGGGCCAGGCATACCCGAGCATGTCGAGCATACAGGCGTTGGCGTCGATGATGCGTCCCGAGGCGTCCAGGGACTGGTAGGCCACGGGAGAATTCTCGAAGAGGTTGCGGAAACGGTTCTCGCTCTCGCGCAACAAGTTTTCCGCGCGCTGGCGTTCGGTCAGATCATGGATTACGGCCAGGATCATTTCGTGCCCCAGAACCCGGATGGGTGTGAGGGTCACTTCCACCGGGAAATTGGTGCCGTCCAGCTTCTGGTGAATCCAGTCAAAGCGGTGGCTCTCCCTCGTCAAGGCAATTTCGATCAGCATTTGCGCTTTGTCGTGGGATGTCATGCCGTCGGGCTGGACCTCCGGAGAGATGTCGGCGGGATTGCGCCCGATAATGTCGGACTTGTCCCGGCCGCCCAGCACGCGCACGGCGGTGTCGTTGCAGTCCGCAATGCGATCATGGTCCAGTATCAGGAGGGCATCGGAGGAGTTCTCAAACAGCGCCTTGAAGCGGACGTTCAGCACGCGATCTTCGGTGATGTCCTCCTTCACGGCAATAAAGTTCACGATGGCCCCCCGATCATCCATAATGGGACTGATCGTGGCCCGTTCCCAGAAAAGCTCGCCGGACTTCTTGCGATTGCAGAACTCGCCGGTCCAGTTGTTTCCCGCCAGGATGGTCTTCCAAAGCGTTGCATAATATTCCGGCTTCAGTTGGCCGGAAGAGAGGAACCTCGGACTCAGGCCCATTACCTCTTCGGCACGGTACCCGGTCTGCTCCTCGAAGCGCGCGTTGACATACTCGATTTCGCCCTTCGGGTTGGTAATCATCACCGTTACCGGACTCGCCTCAATTGCCTGGGAGAGCTTGCGCAATTCCAGCTCGGTACGCTTGCGCTGGGTGATATCGGTAAAGGTGGCCACGGCACCCACCACGGCCCCATCCCGATTCAGCGGCACGATACTCAAGTGCGCGATGAAGGGGCTTCCATTCTTTCGCCAGAGGGTACTTTCCTCAATCTCGCATGGTTCATTGCGCTCCATGGCGTCGAAGAAGGGAGCCGTCGTCGCGGCCGATCGGGAACCGCCCGCTTTCGGGGGTCGAAAGAACTTAACCGCGCTCCCCAGCAGCGCCTCGTGGAGTTCATAGCCCAAGCTGCGCAGCGCCGCGGGATTGACGAAGGTCACCATCCCGCTGTTGTCCACACCAAAAACACCCTCCGCCACGGATTCGAGCAGAAGACGAACCCGCTCCTCGGACGCCTCAAGCTGGGTCGCCGCCAGCCTCCGCTCCGTCACATCCTGGCCAAGCAGGAGCACAAGAGAGACCTGGCCATCCCGGCGCAGGGGGCTCGCGGCCATCTCGATGACGCGGGCGGTGCCCCGAGGATCCCGATAGGACACCTCAAAGGTCTGTCCGTCTCCGCCCGCCGCGCATTCAAGGGCTCTGCGCATGCGCGCCTGGAGGGATTCCGAATGGCCCCACCAACTGGCGTCCCAGAAGAAACGACCGACCTGATCGGCTTCGTCCGGACCGCCCAGCTCCACGGCTGCGCGGTTGTACTCGAGAATGTGGCCGTCGGGCGAAAGGAGCACCATCAACTGCGAAGTCTGATCGAATACCGCGTGGAATTTCTCCTCGCGCAGACTCAATTCCTTGTCCTTTTCCGAGGCCCGGTGTTCCCATTCATCACGGGCCAGGAGGATGGCATTGTTCATCCGAATTCCCTGCGTGCTGGAGACCAGAATCAGGACCGTGCTGAGGAGCACCGTAAGTCCGACGATGATCAACGTCACATCTCTAAGGAAATGAAAGGACGAAAGTGCCTCCGCAACGTCGATTTCGCAGACCATACCGAAATCCAGCGCGTCATCCCAGGCCCAGGCGCCGATCACCTTCTGGCCGCGATAATCCAGGTAGTCCTCGGCGCTGCTGCCGGAGCCGCCCGTCTTTATGGACTCCGCCGCGAGCGTGAGCCCGGATGCGCCCATGTGGGAATCCAAATTCGGGACCGCCACGGGAAGGCCCTTTACGAATAGCGGACGGTTCCCTTCGTCCCCCACGGCGGCCAGCCGCGGCTCGGAAAGAAAGGCCCCGGCACGATCGACCAGGTACAGCTCCCGGGTTGCCCCGCTGCTGCCCGAGCGGCAGATTGCCGTTACCCGGTGGCCCGGCCCGCTGTACGAGACCAGGAGAGCGACAAGGCCGCCCGAATCGTCGCGCACAGGCAGGGCGACAAAGCTGCCCAGACTGTTGGGACCGTTCTCCAGTACGGAGTCCGCGCCCAGCGGCTCTCGGGGATAAGATGGTACAAGGACAGCTTCGCCGGCCAGCGCGCGGGAAAACAGGACGGGCTCCGCGGCGGCCATCGCGCTTGGCCCGCCGATCTCCGAAGGACGCGCCGATGCGAGCACCGTGAGATCGGGCGCCAGAAGCTGATAGTCCTCGTCGCCATCCTCATGACGAAGCTTCATGATGAACGCGTGGAGCCGTCCCTGGGCCTCGCTGCCGGAGAGCGCTTCAGGGGTTCGAGGCAACCCCGCAAGCTCGGCGGCCGCGGTTCGCAGCGTCTCGGCGCGCGCGTACTCTTCAAGATGTTCAACCTCCAGACGGAACCAGCCGTCTAGCCCGGAAATTTCACGGCCCCATGAAATAGTTGGGCCGCTCAGGGTGTTAAATAGTTAAGGAACAACAACTTAA
>JAEUWI010000080.1 GCA_016791475.1 Candidatus Hydrogenedentota bacterium | reverse complement strand
GGTGAAGGCGAGGGTGAAGGCGAGGGTGAAGGCGAGGGTGAAGGCGAGGGTGAAGGCGAGGGTGAGGGTGAGGGTGAGGGTGAGGGTGAGGGTGAGGGTGAAGTGACGCTGATCGCGGAATTCACGTCGGACCTCACCACCGGTGAAGCGCCCCTGACCGTCCAGTTCTTTGATCAAAGCATCGCCGAGCCCTACGGACTGAAATCGCTGCTATGGGCTTTCGGTGATGGTCAGTTCAGCGCCGATCAGAATCCAACCCATGTCTACGCGACACCGGGCAGCTATTCCGTGACCCTGAGTGCGATAGACAACGCAAACAATGGCGATGTTGAGACGAAAACCCGGTACATCGTGGTATCGGCGGCGGCGGAAGGCGAAGGTGAAGGTGAAGGCGAAGGTGAAGGTGAAGGTGAAGGTGAAGGTGAAGGCGAAGGCGAAGGTGAAGGCGAAGGTGAAGGCGAAGGTGAAGGCGAAGGTGAAGGCGAAGGCGAGGGTGAAGGTGAAGGTGAAGGTGAAGGTGAAGGTGAAGGTGAAGGCGAAGGTGAAGGTGAAGGCGAAGGCGAACTCCAGATCATCGCTGAAGACTTGCTCGAACTCTTCACAGATGCCGACACCGACGCCGACGGATTGCTAAGCTTTGCCGAAGCACAGGCCCAGATGGCTGGCCTCACACAAGAGCAGTTCGATGTGCTCGATCTCGACGGGAATGGCGCCCTGAGCCGCGCGGAGCTGAACCGCACGGCAAACGGTAACGTGGGTTGCAACTGCGCCACCACGACCAAAAACCTCACGCTGCGTCTGGGCGATCTCGCCGGTGACCTATTCCTGCTCGCCTGCGCAACAATGGCGCTGCTGGCCTGGCCCGGCGCCCGCGGGCGTAATCGCGGACGATAACCACCATAGTTCACCCCACGGAACCCGACCCGGAGGCCGACAAGGACCGGCGGATTTGCTTCCGTGGGGTCTTATTTTCCGACCCCGTCCCAATTCATCCCGCCCCGTGCGTTGCCTTCGTTAGGGCTGCTCTCCGGTCTTTGCTATGATGGGGGCGCTGTTTCACGAGATCGCAAACCCAGGGGCCTTTCGGCACATGAATAGATTTTTGACCTTACTCCTTCTGGCTTGGCTCGGCGCATGGAGTACCGTGGCCCCGGCCGCGGGTGATCCCGCCCCCCTGCCGTTCCACACCCTCCCCCTGGAATCCCCCGGCGCGCGGGTCTCCTGGGCCTCGCCCCTCGCGGGCGGCCCACTGCGCGTCGTCGCCATTGCACCCTACGGCGCCTTTGGCGACCTGGCCCAGCTCCGAAGCTACATCGAACTGGAGCTGGAAACGGTCGCCGTGTGGGACGAAAAGCATCTCGGCTTCGATCCCCAGTTCCCCGAGCCCAACTTCCCGGACGCAGCCTATGAGCAAGTGGCAAAGCGCCTGGAACGGCTCCTCGAAAAGCGAAAATTCGACGTCATACTCCTGGCCCACTTCAACCCGGACATTTTGCCCGAGAGCGTCCAGCAGCGCATCATCGAACACGCCGGAAACGGCGTGGGGCTGCTCGCAACCGGCGCAGCCCTCGAAGGGACCGGCCCGCTCGCCCAATGGCTGAAGGCCCAGCCCGCCCTCGAAACGCCCCCCCCGCTCACCCGCGGCATCGGCCCCCTCGGCATTCCCGAGACCGAACAGCAAGCCATGGTCCAGTGCTACGGCGGTGAACAGAACCGCCTGACCACCCTCAACTTCCAGAATGCCCCCTCCCCAAACCACTGTCTCGTTCCCGTGCCGGGCAATCCCTTCGACATGCTCCCGGAGTACGAAGCCAACGCCTTTTCCCTCGTCTGCAAGGCCCTCCTCTGGGTGGCGGACCGCGCGCCCGCCCTCAACATCACCAGCGTGCTCGATATCGCCCCAAAAGGACCGGATGACGAGGAGATACCGCCGGGCTACCCGCCGGAATTCATCGAGGCTGTGCGAAACAATGCCTTCAATCAGCCCATCCGCCCCTTTGTGCTCAACCTGGACGCCCCGGCGGAAGAGGCGTGCGAAGTCCTCTACAGGGTCCGCATTCCCGGCTCCTCCATGCCCTCCACGCTCGTCGATCCCGACACCGTGCTCACCCGGGGCGCCACCTACTACGCCCTCGACATCATAGCGGCCCCCGGCGACTATCTCATCGATTTCTGGCTCAAGAACCGAAAGGGCGTCCTCGCCTGGCACACCGAAGTCCTCTCCGTCCCGGGCTGGCCGCAACTCGAACAAGTCACCGTAAAAAAGGACGGACAGAAAGCCGTCTGGCTCAAACCCAACGACCACCTCGACATCGGCGCACGGGTCCCCGCCCTCGGCGTGCTCGGCTCCGATCAGGAAGCCACCGTGCTCGTCCGAGCCACCGACAGCCTCGGGCGGCAGGTCGCCAGCGCAACCCAGACCGTCGGCTCAACAGGCGCCGAAATCAACCTGCGCCTCGACCTCGCCGATCTGCTCGCGCCCCTCATCCGGGTCGAGGTACACGCCCTGCCAAGCGGCCTCGTGAACCAGGCGAACTTTGCAAGCCTCGCCGCCCGCGAAACCTTCTACTTCCCCGTGCGAATGCCCGAACCGCCAAGCGCGCCCGAAGTCATCCTCTCCACCTCCGGACCCTTCGACTACGGAGCGCAGCGCCAGATCATCCAACTGAGGGACCTCATCGGCGCGGGAACCCTCCACACCCCGCTGAACGCCGATTCCCTCCTCGCCTCCAGCAAAGCCGGACTCAATCGCATCGCGCGCCTCGGCACCCTCGACATCGGCGAAGTCGGCGACGGCGCCGTCCGGATCCCCTGTCTTTCCGCGCCCGAGTACCAGCGAACCGAGAAGGCCACCGTCGCCGCCGGTGTACTACAGGCGTGGGCAGGCGGACCACCCTGCTACTCGCTGGGGGCCGGATGCGCCCTGACCGCCACCGAAGCCGAAGTATGTCAGTCGCCCCATTGCCTCGGAAAATTCAGAGAATACCTGAAGCGGCAATACCCCGACCTCGAGACCCTCAACGCAACCTGGCGCGAATCCTTTTCCTCCTGGGACGAGGTCGTACCCTGGCCCCTCGACCAGTGCCAGCAGCACCGCATTTGGGCCCCCTGGCTCGATTTCAGGCGCGCCATGGACCTTGTCTTCGCCGAGGCCCAAAACGCCGGCCGCGAAGCCACCCGCTCGGTCGATCCCGCGGCCCGCGTCGGATTCCAGGCCCGGAGCGGCGCGCTCACCCCTATGACCGGATACAACTGGCAATGGCTCGCCAGAGCCACCGACTACATGGCCGTTCCCGCCAGGCCCGGCGCCATCCGCCGCCTCCAGGCCTTCCACGGACCCCGCCCCTTCGACGGGATCGTGCTGGGCCACGAAGACCTCCTCGCCGATCCCGCCGCCGCCCGGTGGGCCGCCTGGAACGCCCTGCTGCACCAGCTTCCCGCCATCTGGCTCGAACAGCCTTTCAGCGCCGGCAGCCGGAGCCTCATCAGCCCCGTCGGCGAACTCCGGCCCGGATTGGCCGATCTCGCAACCGCACTCGCCACCTTCCAGGAAGGCATCGGAACACTCCTCTTAAACGCAGAACCCGCTCCCACCGGAATCGCGTTCGTGGACAGCCCCGCAACGCGCTACCTCGACTATGCAAACCCCGGACTCAAGCGGGGCTCCGACACCTCGGAAAACGCGCTCGAAAAAACCCTGAATCGGAACGGGTTCTCCACCCGCGTTCGCAGCCTGGAATCCGGAAGTGACCAGGGACAGCTCGACGGGATCAATACCCTCATCCTCTGCAGAACCCGCGCACTCTCCGATCAGGAGTGCGAAGTACTCAAGACCTTCCACGAAAACAATGGACTCATCATTGCCGACGGACAGCCGGGTGAACTCGACGGACACGGCGCGCCCCGCGCGGCCGTCGCCCTCCCCTTTCTCCATCCCCTCGACACCGAAACACCGGAAGACGACGCCGACCTGTGGACCAACCGGCCCGTATGGGTCACCCAGTCCGGCGTGAATGCCGCCGATCACGACGCCGTCCTCGCCCATCTCCTTGGCCGTGCCGGAAATTCCCCCATGCTCCCCATCCAGGAACCCGAAAAGCAGCAGGGCGCCCAGGCGCGTTTTCAGTTCACCTACGGCGCCGCCACCCTCGCCGCGTTCCTCCCCGAACCGGGGACCGCCAGCACCACCCGAAGGGCAAGCTTCAAAATCCCCGACGACCACTACGCCACCGATCTGCTCCATCCCATGGATACCGTCCCCCGGGGGCGCGTCCAATGGACCGTAACCGCCGGCGAACCCGCCCTCTTCTCCATCCTGCCCTATCGCGTTGAAGAGTTGCGCATGGACGCTCCCGAGACCGCGGTCGCCGGCCAGCGCACCGTCCTCCGCATTCACCTCGACACCGGCGACGCCACACCCGGAACCCACCTCCTGCTGCTCCGGTTCCTCGGCCCGGAAGGCGTAGAGTTGAAGCACTACCGCCAGTCCATTCCCGTGGAGGGCGGCTTCGCCGAAACCTTCATTCCCCTGGCGCAAAATGAATTCCCGGGAACCTGCGAGATCCTGCTTACCGACCTCCTCACCCGGCAGTCCGTTTCCTATCTTATGGATGTGATCGCCCCGTGATAAAAGCGGGCGCGGACAGTTCGATATTCCATAATATCCCGCAAGTGCCGTATGGACAATTAGAATCCGTTGGTCTATAATACCACTGTGTGGACTGTAGCGGCTGAGTGAAGGGTGTCCTCGGACACCCCACCTCAAGCTCGGAAACCAGGATCGCGGGGTGGAAGGGGGACCCGAATCCTGGGGGAACGGAAGGATGACCAGCATGCCCACCGGTGGTATCAGCGGGGACACGAAAACACCCCGGGGACCGCGTTCTGACTCGCCATGCCCTGATTCATCAAAATGGGCGCTGTTGTGCCTCAGGATCGAGGTAGTCATGGGCATGCCCGCCACAAATAACGCGCCGGAGCCCACCGCTGCGCCCGGTGTCACCGGTCGGACCAAGAGCTCCCGTGTTTCGCGCGGGATGGAGCGGCCAGACAGGCCGCTCCCAATGCCCCCCAACCCCAATGTCACGCTGCATCCACTCCAAAAAATGCAACCCGCGATACTAAATTGCAGTAACCCCGCCCGCGCCCGTTATAATGGCCGCCCGCGTACCAGTCCGCCGTTCAAAGGAGCACGATGAAAACATGGGAATGAAAGTCGAATATATCAACCCCTTCATTGAGAGTACCTACGACCTGTTTTCCACCATGCTCGGATGCAAGGCCATCCGGGGCGACGTTGGCGTCGCCCGCCCCGAAGCGAATCCGCGGGACGTCATGGCCCTCATCGGACTCAGCGGTATGGCCCGCGGAATGGTCGCACTCTCCTTTCCCGTGGACACGGCGCTCAACATGGTGAACAAGCTCCTCTCGACCGATATCAAAGTGGTCGACGATACGGTCTCCGACGCCATCGCGGAAATGGTGAATATTGTCGCCGGTGGCGCCAAGTCAAAGTTGAGCGGCGATGATCGCCCCCCCATCGACTTGAGCCTGCCCACCGTGGTCCGGGGCAACAGCTACAACGTGGATTACCCTACCGGCTCCATATGGTTGGAGGTGCCGTTCAACAGCGAACTGGGTTCGTTTACCCTCCGGGTTACGTTTGAAATGGAATCCAAGAAATAATTCCTCTTGGTGTCGAAGAAAGGAAATGCAAGCATGAATGCTTTGGTGGTAGACGATTCCGCAGTGATGCGCAAGGTGCTGATTGGGGCCCTCGGACGGGCCGGGATTTCCGATGTCGACCAGGCCGCCGACGGACAGGAGGCCGTCGCCGCGACGGAGTCCAAGGACTACAACCTCGTCCTCATGGACTGGAACATGCCCAACATGCTCGGCATCGATGCCGTGCGCGCGATACGGGCCAACGGAAAAACCATGCCCATCATCATGGTAACGACGGAAGCGGAAAAGAGTCGCGTGATCGACGCCCTCAAAGCCGGAGCCCAGAACTACGTGATTAAGCCCTTCGAACCCGCGACCATCGTCAACAAGATACAGGAAGTGCTCGCCAAGGCCTCCGGCTGAGGGTCCGCGCGGCGGCGGTCACGCCTGCCGCCGCACAGGATCGCGGCGCCAACACGCCAACGGCGTCGCCCGCACGGGATGCGCGTGCGGCCCGACCGAAAGCGTATGCGCGGAAGCGCAGAGATCACATTAATGTAACCGGAACGGACCATTCCCGCTCCGGAAAATGCTTCAGACCCGGCGGAGAATGAAATTGGGGCGAATTCGTCGAACGCGCGCTGTCGCCCGGCGGTGAAATACACCGGTCGGGCGCAAGGGAGAGCAAATGAAGCCCAGGACCTTTGATCAATTCAAAGATCTGGTGTACCAGAAGAGCGGTATCACCCTGGGGCCCCAGAAAGTCGCCCTCGTAAGCGCGCGGATCGCGAAGCGCATGCGGGCACTGGGCCTGGAGACCCACGAAGACTATTTCCACTTCATTGTCGGCGACGAATCGGCGGTCGAATTGGTCCACCTCCTCGATTCCATCTCCACCAACGTGACCAGCTTCTACCGCGAGCCCGTCCACTTCGACATCCTCGCCGACCTCGTCCGCGAATGGCGCGTAAACTCCCAGCCCCGATTTCGGATCTGGTGCGCCGCAAGTTCCACCGGCGAAGAGCCCTACACCCTCGCCATGACCGTTCTCGAAGCCCTCGGCGGCCCCCACCCCGATTTCCGACTCCTCGCCACCGACATCTCCACCCGGGTCCTCGAAACCGCCCGCCGGGGCGTCTATGGCGCGGCCAAGGTCGAGCCGGTGCCCAGGCCAATGCTCCAGAAATACTTCCGAAAGCTCGGCGCCGGACCCGATGCCGACTACCAGATCGGCGACGAACTCAAGCAGCTCGTCACCTTCAACCGGCTGAACCTCTCGGAACCGCCTTTCCCCATGAAAGGACCCTTCGACGTCGTCTTCTGCAGAAATGTCATGATCTATTTCGACAATGAGGTCCGCCGAAAACTCGTCCTCGAAATCAGCCGCCTCCTCAAACCCGGCGGCTACCTCATGATCGGGCACTCGGAAAGCCTTTCCGGCATTGTAAGCCCACTTACCCTCGTCCAACCCGCCGTCTATCGAAAGGCCTCCCCGTGATGCCCCCATCGAAACGCGCAGACCGCGATTCATCGATAGCCGACCCGTCACCCGGGATCGGACCATGAAATTCGTCGTCGGCATTTCGGAGATGGCCGTCTCGGACCGGCCCGAAGACCTGATCATCACCTACTCCCTCGGCTCGTGCATCGGATTGACCCTCTACGAACCGAAGCTGCGCATCGGCGGATTGATCCACTGCATGCTCCCCCTCTCCAAGATCGACCCCGCAAGGGCCGTCGATCGCCCCTGCATGTTCACCGATACCGGCGTTCCCCTGCTGCTCGCCACCCTGCTCAACATGGGGGCTGAAAAGCGAAACCTCATCGCCAAAGTCGCCGGCGCGGCCAGCCTCCTCGACAACAACGGAAGCTTCAATATCGGCGAGCGAAACCAGGTCATACTCCGAAAGCTCCTCTGGAAAAACCAGATCCTTATTCAGGCCGAAGAAACCGGAGGCACCAAGGCCCGCACCATGAGCCTCAACATGGAAACCGGAGTCACGCTGCTCCGCTCGGGAGGGGTCGAATATGAGCTGTAGCCATACCCGCCGCCCTGAATTCGGTGGGGACGCGCCATGAACATACGCGAACTCGTCATTCAGCGCATCCCCGAAATACCCGCGCTACCCGCCGCCGCCACCCGCGTGCTCCACCTCGTGAACGACCCCGATATCGGGATCGGCGCCATCATGGACGCCATCGAGTACGACCCCGTACTCACCACCGAGGTCCTGCGCCTCGCCAATACCGCCTACTTCGCGGGCCCAAGGAGCATCGCCACCCTGCGCGACGCCGGGGTGCTCTTCGGCACGGAGCGAATTCTCCATCTCGTCCTCGCCACCGCCCTCTTCCCCATTGCCCGGCAACCCCTGCGGGGTTACGATCTCCCCGCGGGCCAGCTGATTCGCCACGCCATGGCCGTCGCCATCGGCGCGGAACAGTTGGCCACCCTATGCGGCAGACCCGCGCCCGATCATACCTTCACCGCCGGACTGCTCTCCGATATCGGAAAGATCGTCCTGGGCTCCTTCCTCGAAATCGACGCCGAACCCGTCGTGCGCCTTGCCGCGGGAGAACGGATTTCCTTCGAGATCGCGGAAAGAGAAGTGCTCGGCATCGATCACGCCGAAGTCGGCGCACTCCTCCTCGAAGCCTGGAACGTGCCGGAAAACATTATCGATGTCGTCCGCTGGCACCACGATCCCGACCGGGGCGCGGGCGACCGCTACACCGTCGATCTCGTACACATCGCCAGCCACCTCAGCGCGGGCTTCGGACTCGGCGGCGGAATCGATGGACTCAACTACAAACCCTGTGGAAATGCCCTGTCGCGACTGAACGCCGACCATGTTATGCTGGAGCGCGCGGCCTGCAATATGCTCATCGGCCTGGCCCAGATACAGCAGCAACTGCCGGAAAGCCCATGAGGAGACCCCCATGCCCTATAACATCTTGATCGTGGATGATTCGGAAACCGTCCGGGCCGTCATCGCCCGAACCCTCGAAATGGCCGGTGTCGCCGTGTCCAACCTCCACCAGGCGTCAAACGGGGAGGAAGCGCTCGAAGTCATGAAAAACAACTGGGTCGACCTCGTCTTCTCCGATATCAACATGCCCGGTATGGGCGGCGTGGAAATGATCGAGCACATGCGCGCCAGCGATCTCCTCAGCACCGTACCCGTCGTCGTCGTCTCCACCGAAGGCAGCAAGACCCGTATCGACGATTTGCTCAGCAAGGGCGTCCGCGCCTACATTCGAAAGCCCTTTACCCCCGAAAAAGTAAAGGCCGTCGTCGACGAACTACTGGGAGGAGGCTCCAATGAAGCATGACCACAGCGAAACCCTTACGCGGGTCTTCACCGAAGTCCTCGAACAACTCGCCTTCATGTTCGTCGAGCCCGCCGACATAGGCGATGCCCCCGCGCCACCGGACCCCGTGTCCGCAAACATGTCCTTCCGGGGCCCATGTGCGGGCGCCGTAACCATGGCCGTGCCACGAGAAATGGCCCCCGTCCTCGCCGCGAATGTACTCGGCCTCGATCCGGAAGATGAAATGGGCGCTCAAGCCGCCCGCGACGCCCTCAAGGAATTGCTCAACGTGACCTGCGGCAATCTCCTCACCGCAATCGCCGGTGACGAGCCCATCTTCGACCTGACCGTCCCCGAAGTCGACGACACCACCGCCGAAGCCTGGGCCGAACTCGCGGAAAGGCCCGGAACCGTCTATTGCCTCGTCGAGGACTTCCCCGTTCTCCTCAATCTGGATATCGAGGAATAGCCGGGAAATCCAATATACGGGCCTGGATGGAAAGTCGGCAATGCGGCCCGGCGCAATGAAACCGGCGCCCATTGCCCTCGTCGCCATTGGCGCGTCCACCGGGGGCACCGAAGCCCTGCGCGATCTGCTCGCCGCCCTGCCCGGAGACTTTCCAGGTGTCGTAGTCGTCCAGCACATGCCCGAGAACTTCACCCGACCCTTCGCGGAACGGCTGGACCAGCGCTGTGAAGTAACGGTGAAGGAAGCCCAAAACGGAGACCGCGTTACACCCGGCTGCGTGCTTATCGCGCCCGGCGGTAGCCACCTCGCCGTTATTCGGGCGGGGAACCGGTACTTCACCGAGGTCACGAGCGGCCCCCTGGTCTCGCGGCACCGCCCCTCCGTCGATGTCCTCTTTCATTCCGTCGCCCGCCACGCGGGACCCTACGCCATTGGCGTCATACTCACCGGAATGGGGCGCGATGGAGCGAAAGGAATGAAGGCCATGCACGATGCCGGGGCCACCAACATCGCGCAGGACGAAAGCTCCTGCGTCGTCTTTGGTATGCCACGGGAGGCCATCGCGCTCGGCGCCGTGGATCACGTGCTGCCGCTCAAGAATATCCCGGGAATGCTCCGCGCGCTCGTCCACCGGAATACTTCCGCAGACCACGACTGAGCGAAAACCTCCCGGCGCCCCCCAACTGCTCTACCGGGGAATCAGGCCCTGCTCGCGAAGCTCCGCGGAAATCTTCTGCTTGTCGTAGGGCTTGACGATATAGCCGTCGCACTGGGACCGGAAGGCCTCCAGCACGTTCTTCGAATCGTCCAGCGCGCTCGTGATGATGATCTTCGCCCCAGTGCCCGGCGCTATTCCATGGGATTCTTCCAGCTTCCGGATTGCCTTCAGCGCCGACTGCCCGTCCATCCGCGGCATCATGATGTCCAGGCAGATGAGGTCATAGCGCGCCTCTCCCTCCAACCCCAGGCGCACCGCCTCCACCGCTTCCTCCCCATCGATTGCCACATCGCAAACCCCGAAGGACTCAAGGATATGGCTCAGCACCCGTCGGCTGGTAAAATCGTCTTCGACAATAAGAATGCTCAATCCCATGATAACCTCCTTGTCGCGCTCCCGTGGAATATCAACGGCGACGAGTGAAACGGACACCCACACGACGAAACTTGCACGGGACAGGTTGGCTATAGTGTTATATCAGATCAGAGGGGGCGATTAAACAGTTTTGATCGCCTGACAAAAAAAAAGCCCCAACGTTGGGACGAGGGGATATAAAAAACGAATAAATTGGGTGACGCCACACGTCAGATGTATAGATAATACAGTTTCGTCCCATCCGTTGAGGATGGCCTCGCTGTAACCACAGCAGCCAAACAAAGAATGCCACAAATCTGTCACTGTGTCAACACTAAAAATTCATTCACCCTTTTCAAGGCGCTCCGCCGCCTCGACCATCGCCTCCGAACGTATCCCGCCGTGAGAGGTGTGCCAGATCACCTGCCCTCCACGCACCAGCAACAACTGGGGAGACTCGTGCCGCACCCCCAGACTCCGCTCGATCTCGTTCGACACCGGGCGCGACTCCACCACGTAGTTGAGGTATACCGGTAACCCCGATTCCCCCGCCCCGTCGATATAGCGCCCAACCTCGGAATGGGCCCGCGACGAAATCGGGCAACGGGTGCTGTGCTTAAATATAAAGACCGGCCCCGATTCGCTACGGGCCAGGCAGGAAGCCAACGCTTCCGAGCTGTCCAGTTCCGTCACGTGTTCCCACTCCTTCGTTGCCGCCGCGCCAAGTCCGAACAGGCGGCCCATCCACTGAATCATTGAGACCTCCGCTTCCGAGCCCTTTTGACCCTTTTGCCGGTCGGATGCTATACTAGGCGACGACCCCGTGGAAACGCAAGGCCCCTTTAAGCCCTTGTCCGACAGCTATTTATCCCCAAGAGAACGCCCCATGGCCGAAAAAGCCTACATTAAGACCTACGGTTGCCAGATGAACGAGCACGACAGCTTCCAGATGCGCGGTGTGCTCGAACAGCAGGGCTACGAAATAACCGAAGACCAGGACGTGGCCAATCTCATTGTGGTAAACACCTGCTCCGTCCGTCACAACCCGGAAAACAAGGTCTACAGCCTCGTGGGCACCCTGCGCGACCGCAAGAAGGCCGACCCCAGCCTCATCATCGCCGTCGCCGGTTGCGTCGCCCAGCAGGAAGGCGAAAAAATCCTCAAGCGCGACAAATCCATCGACATGGTCTTCGGCCCCGACAACTTCTTCAAGCTGCCCGAGATGATCGAACAGGTCAAGGCGGGCGAACGGGTCTGCAACACCAAGTGGATGCCCCGCGACCGCAAGATCCAGAACTTCATCCCCGAGGAATGGATCGAGCGCGGCCACGTGGAAGGCATCAAGGCCTACATCGCGATCACCAAAGGGTGCAACAACATGTGCACCTACTGCATCGTGCCCTTTACCCGGGGCCGCGAGGTCTCCCGCGAGAACAACAACGTCCTCCAGGAAGCCAAAGCCCTCGTCCGCAATGGCGCGAAGGAAATCTGGCTCCTCGGCCAGAACGTAAACTCCTACCGCGCCTCCGCCGACTACCGCTTCTACGAGTTGCTCGACGACGTGTCCCAGATTAAGGGCCTCAAGCGCATCCGCTTCACCTCGCCCCACCCGAAGGACTGGAACAACGATCTCTCCGACCTCATGGCGGCCCGCAAGACTATTGCAAAGAACCTCCACCTCCCCTTCCAGGCCGGCAGCGACCGCATCCTCGACGCGATGCGCCGCAACCACACGCTGGACGAATACCTGGAAAAGGTGAAATACCTCCAGAAGGTCTGCCCCACCGTCGAGCTGAGCACCGACCTCATCGTCGGCTTCCCCGGCGAGACGGAAGAAGACTTCGAGCGCACCCTCCATTGCCTCCGCGAAGTGCGCTACGGCCAGGTCTTCGCCTTCAAGTACTCCCCCCGCCCCGGCACCGAGGCCGAAGCCCTCGAAGACGACGTGCCCCGCGAGGTCAAAGAAGAACGCCTCGCCCGCGTCCTGGAATTGCAAAACAGCATCGACGCCGAAAAGCTCGCCGCCTACTACGGCACCACCCAGGAAGTCCTCATCGACGCCGCCCACCCCCGCAAGCAAGGCTGGCTCAACGGCCGCACCGACAGCTACCGCCCCATCACCTGCCACGCCCCCGACCACGAAATCGGCGACATGGTGCAGGTGGAGGTGAGAACCCACGCGGGCCACTGGCTCGAAGGGGAATTGGTGGAGACGGCGGCTGCGGCGTATTGATCTATTCAATTCCCTCTGAAATGTGTCTAGTGGGTCCTATGGGACACAGCGAGGCCTCTGGCCGCAATCAACCTTGAACCGCCACTGATCGTGAATCTGGAAGATATTTTCGATCATGGGAAGTGACTTTCTTCGCCCCGAAGGGGCAGAGCAGTTCATAGCCCCAGGCAACGCCTGGGTTGAAGGGAACCCTCACTGATCTCGCCCTGAAAGGGCAGCGCAGTTGCACGGAGTCCCATGGTTCGCGTGTGAACTACCTTGCCCTTTCAGGGCGGCGAAATAGTCGTCACCCTTTTCCCGGGGCGTTGCCCCGGGCTGAAAGCTGCGCTGCCCCTTCGGGGCGAAGAGGATTTCTGCGTGAATTCCGTCAAGCCGCAACACCCCGCAGTACCGTGGCTTGCAGCAATAGGCAAAATCTTTTTATGTATCTTGTTCTGAATCTTCCACTGCGCAGTAGGAAGAAATGCCTGCCTAACCCATAAGACCCATAAGACCCCGCCCTCCTACGCCTCCGGTGCTGCCGCGTCAACCACAAACGTACCCTCAAATCCAAAGGGCTCGAACCCGGCAAGTAGAATCTGATAAGACCAGTCTCCGGCGTACGTGTACATAAGTCCGTCGCTGTCGGCGTCCTCTCCCTGCCCGGCCAGGCTCAGTACAACGCAGTACCCCGTCCCGCACGCGGCGCTGACCAGCGTAAGCCTGCCGTTACTTTCGAGGACACCGCCAACCTCCACCGTGCTGGGTTGGGTCTCCCCTTGCGCCCATTCGGGCAACTCGATGCAGGTGTAATCAATGGTCGCCACGCCCTGGACGCCGTGATCCCCAGGAAAGGCGAGCGAGAGGTTTTGCGTCAAGGTCAGCTCAAGAGGACACTCCGCCACGGTCTGCGCGTCGTCGCTCGATGTGCCGCTCCAGGAGCCGCTATACGCGCCGGAGGTGTCGAAAGGCGGCACGGGAAACCCGCCCTCCGGCGGACAGCCCGTGAGGGCCACAAGGATCATTCCCGTAAGGACACTGCGTGATAGATGCTTTCGCATTGAACTATTCTCCTGTAGGTCGGGGTGACGCTGCCGTCGATTTCCGGCGGACAAAGGCGCGATGTGAGGCCTGAACGCCCGAGCGACTTGATGCTAATCCTACACCGGCCTCCACATACCGTTACCCCCATAGACGATGGCCTATTGCCAACACGGGCCCGGATAAAGCGTCGCGTGACTTGCTACACTGTGGCGGGGCCGCCTGCCCTTCCCAGCTTTGCCCATCCTCCTCCTGCCATCAGGTCACCGTAACAATCCAATCAGAATTCGCCTATTCCAATTGCCCAATGGGTGGACGCCCAGCAAGTTTGGTAAAGATTGCCATCCCCTCTTCCGTCATGGGGAATTCGCCTGGGTATGGGAGCCATGTAACTTGCCCATCCAGCCACAGGACATTTCCACCCAGTCGTTCCGAAGAATGAATATTATCCGGCCATTCGATTAGAACGGGGATAGCGCCGCGAGAGATCTTTACATCTTTCTGGACATCATCACCCACACAATCTACAGTCCTTTCATAGCCGTGTTCGACCCCTTCCGTAAGGCGGTAAATGTCGATTTCTCCCTCACGAACGAAGCGCTCTTTGAAACTCCCCGCACTTGCGATTTGATTGTCGTAGAAGGCGGCAAAAGCGGGCAGCAGATTATCGAATGTGTAGTAGCTTACGGGGTAACTTATATCTGCCATAAAAGGCCAGCCACTGGGTGGGACAAAACCGCGTTCCGCCAACACGTATCCCGTATAGAAGTAACTCCCATCGTCAAATTCCTGTGGCATCCCTTGGGATGCCCGGCTTGGGCATACGAGTAGCTCGGGAGCGGGTATGCACTTCGGTAATAGCCCCTCGGTTGTGAACATTAGCTTATTGGCTTCGCGGGACATCGGCGGGTAAGTGCCCTTTAATTCCGCGGCCAGTTCTTCGGCATTCTTCGCTAACTTGACGCCAAGCGTTTGCAGATTTTCTCTACATTGCGCCCTTTCCAGGGCATGCCTGGCATTCCGGAAAAATTTGATTCCTGGCGCCAATAAAATAACGCATATAAGCCCTGCGAGGGTTGCAAATTTGAGACTTCTCTGCATGTATCACGCTCCTTTTCCACCTTCTGCATGTTCGTTACTTCGCCATATGGTCAATCTCTGCGCCAGGCATCCATGGCCGCCGTATTCTTGAGCGACCACGGTCGTTGATAGCGCTTACTCATATACGCCGCCTGTTGTGAAAGGTTCACTTCGTGGCCGTGCTAACTGACAGTCAAGCGCGCCCAAAAATCCCGATCGAGGACCGCCGCTTTTCACAGTTTGGTTCGGGTCCTCCCTCCCTCTAACATTGCCCCGTGTCTCTGCAGACTACTAAAATACCCCCAGCAGCCACCCATCCCGTCTGAATCAAACGTGCAGCACGAAGGAAACGCATAGATGACGAGGCACTTCCCTAAAATCGCACTGGCCATCATCCTCGCCCTCACCCTGTGCTGCCTCCACACCACCGCCCAGCCGCCAATGGCAGGCGACTATTCGCCCATCCAGTACGAAATCACCGCGACGCGGAACCTCGACGCGCCGGTACGCGATGGGGCCCTGCTGAAGTGCGACATCTTTCGCCCGGCCGCTGAAGGCCGCTTTCCCGCCATCCTGCAGATCACCCCCTACAACAAAGATGGGATGGCGACCCGTGCGCAGAAATTCGCACCACGGGGCTATGTCGTGGTGAATGTTGACTCGCGGGGTCGCTTCGAATCCGGCGGGGACTGGGATCCCTTCTCCCCCCAGCACAAGACCGATGGCTACGACCTGGTGCAGTGGATCGCCGCGCAGCCCTGGTGCAACGGCAATGTGGGCATGTATGGCCTGTCCTACATGGGCTGGACGCAATGGTGGACGGCCTCGCAGGCGCCGACCGCGCTCAAGGCCATCGTGCCGGAGGTGGCGCCACCCGATCACTTTTACAATTGCCCGTACCAGAACGGCATCTACGTGTCCTGGATGATCGACTGGGCGGGTAACATGTCCGCCCGCCTCCCCCACAGCGCGGGTCCCGGCGGCTACGGTGGCTTTGCCGTGGGCCGCGAGCAGGCCTACAGCAAACTCCCCTATATCGATTTCGACAAGACGCGCAACTATCTGCCCAATGACTGGTGGCGCAAGTGGATCCTGCAGAACACCGCCGAGGGCGAATACTGGAAGGCCATCGCCTATCAGACGCCCGAGGACTACGCCCGGATCACCGTGCCGTCCCTCGCCATCACGGGATGGTTTGACGCGGACTTTCCCGGCTCACCCATGAACTACCTCGCGATGAAGGATCACGGCGGGACACCCGAAGCCCGACGCCCCCGCATGGTCATCGGGCCGTGGCAGCACATCATCAACACCGAGCGCGTGGCGGCGGGCGTGGACTTCGGGCCTGACGCCATCATCGATTGGGACGGCTATGTGATCCGCTGGTTCGACTATCACCTGAAGGGCATCGAGAATGGCGTGCTCGACGATCCGCCGGTCCACGTTTTCGTGATGGGTCGCAACGCCTGGCGCGCCGCAGAGGACTGGCCCCTGCCCCAGACTCAGTTTACGAAGTACTACCTCCACAGCGATGGTGAAGCCAATGGCGCGGCGGGCGACGGCCACTTGAGCACGGAGGCACCGGGCGAGGAAGCACCGGATCACTACGTCTACATTCCCCTCGACCCCACACCCTCTCCCGCCTTCGGCAACGGCCACATCGATGGCCCACGGGACGTGCAGACCTCAAGCGCGCGAAACGATGTGCTCGTCTACGATACGCCCGCGCTGACGGAGGATGTCGAAGTGGTGGGCCCCATCACAGCCACGCTCTTCGCCGCCACGAGCGGCCACGACACGGACTGGATGATACGGATAATCGACGTTCAACCCGATGGCCGCGCGCTGTTCCTGGGCGAAGGCGTCATGCGGGCCCGTCATCGCGATCCCGAAAAAAGCGGTACCTTCAACCCATCTGCGCTAACAACCCTGACGCCGGGCGAGACCTACGAATACACCCTGGAGTTCCATCGCCCCACAGGCAACCTGTTCAAACAAGGCCACCGCATCCGCATCGAAATATCCAGCAGCTATTTCCCCTACTATCTGCGCAATCCCAACACGCCCGAACCCAACATCGGCCTGGCGACCGCCTTTCAAACCGTGACGCAAACGGTGCTGCACGATTCGGCCCATCCCTCGCACGTGATCCTGCCGATCATTCCAACAGGCACCTGACCACCCGAACCTGCTATAATACCGGACTTTTTAATCACGAGAAAATCGGTCCTATCCGTCCACTCGGCCCTATTAATCCGCGCCTCACCGCGCGCTCCAATAACAGCGAGGTTACCCATGAACGTAGAAGTTGTCCCTTTCGATAGCTGCACCGTTGTCGAAGAAGAATCCTGCCTGATCGTCCCCCTTTTCGAAAAGGCCTTCCCTCTGGACAGCGCACTCCTCAATGAAAAGGACGACGAACTGCTTCAGACCCTCGCGGACAAGGGCGTGTTCTCCGGCAAGGCGCAACAATGCTATTACCTGCCCACGCCCCGCAGCACCTACCAGGGCGTGCTGGTCCTGGGCCTCGGTGCGAAGGATGATTTCGAAGACGAGACCCTGCGCCGCGCCGCGGGCAAGGCCGCCGATCTCCTGAAACAGAATCGCGTGAGCCATGTCTACTTCGACATCGCCCGACACGCCAGCGTGCCGCCCCTGCCCCTCCTCGAAGGCATCGTCCTCGGTCAATACGACTTCCCGGTTTATAAGAAAGCGCCCGAGCCCGCCGACGCCCCGGTAAAAGTACAGACGGCCACCATCATCACGGACAAGGGCGTGCAGGTTACCCCGCTCCTCTCCAGCCTTCAGGTGGGTGTCCTCGCGTGCCTCAGCGCCAACGGCGCTCGCCATCTGGCCAACACCGCGCCGAATGAAATGACCCCCACGGCCCTCGCGGAATTCGCCCAGGGCATCGCCAAGGAATCGGGCGCGAAATGCACCGTCTTCGGCCCGGAAGAAATGGAGCAGATGGGCATGAACGCCCTCCTCGGCGTGGCCCGGGGCAGCGCACAGCCCCCGCGCCTCATTATCCTCGAACATCACTACAGTGACGACGTCAAGACCGTCGCCATCGTAGGTAAAGGCGTCACCTTCGACACCGGCGGCATCAGCATCAAACCCGCCGCCGGCATGCACGAAATGAAATACGACATGTGCGGCGCGGCCGCCGTCCTTTGCGCCTTCATGACCATCGCCGAGCTGCGCCCCGCCATCAACGTCGTCGCCGTCGTGCCCTCCGCCGAAAACATGACCGGCGACGCCGCCCAGCGCCCCGGCGACATCGTCCGCGCGTACAACGGCAAGACCATCGAAGTGCACAACACGGACGCGGAAGGCCGCCTGATTCTCGCGGACGCCATGGCCTACACCGTGGACAAATACAAGCCCGCCGCCATGGTGGACGCCGCCACCCTCACCGGCGCCTGCGTGGTCGCCCTGGGCTACTGCGCCGCCGGACTCTTCTCGAACAACCAGTCCCTCGCCGATTCGCTCATCGCATCGGGCCAGGCCACCGGCGAGCGTCTCTGGCAGATGCCCCTCTGGAAAGACTACAGCAAGCTCATCGAAGGCACCCACGCCGACATCTGCAATATCGGCCCACGCGAGGGCGGAGCCATCAGCGCGGCGGCCTTCCTCAAGGAATTCGTGGGCGACACCCCCTGGGCCCACCTCGACATCGCCGGCACCGCCTGGGACGTGAAAAACACCCCCTACTGGAGCACCGACCACGCCACCGGCTTCGGCGTGCGACTGCTGACCAACTGGGTGCTGAATCAGGTGGAGGAGTGAGGCTGTAGGCTTCAGGCTGTAGGCTGTAGGCTGTAGGCTGTAGGCTGTAGGCTGTAGGCTGTAGGCTTCAGGCTGTAGGCTGTAGGCTGTAGGCTGTAGGCTGTAGGCTTCAGGCTGTAGGCTTCAGGCTGTAGGCTTTAGGCTTCAGGCTTCAGGCTTCGGGAAAACTATCTGGTCCATTAAGTCCACGTTGTCCACTTAGTCCACTTAGTCCACTTAGTCCACGTTGTGCATTGTCCATTGTCCATTGTCCATTGTCCATTGTCCATTGTCCATTGTCCATTGATCACCCCCTATGTCAACTATCAACTATCGACTATCAACTAAAAAAGCTTGCGTTCACACCCTCGGCTGCCGTCTCAATCAGTCCGAATCCGCGATCCTCGAAGAAAAACTTCGCGAGGACGGCTACACCCTCGTGCCCTTTGGCGAACCCGCCGACCTCGCCATCGTGAACACCTGCACCGTCACGAACGAAGCCGACACCAAGTCCCGCAAGCTCGTGCGCCAGTTCATCCGCAACAATCCCGGCGCCTACACCGCCGTCATCGGCTGCTACGCCCAGATGGGCGCGGGCACCCTCGCCAACATCCCCGGCGTCGATCTCATCATCGGCAATCAGGAAAAGATGAACGTCCTTGACTACGTCAAGGCCGGGAAAAACGAAAAGGCCCTCATCGTCCGCGATCGCATCGACCGCGACGACTTCTCCATCGATTTCGGCGGCGAAGACAGCCCCCTCAGCCGCCGCGCCAATCTGAAGGTGCAGGACGGCTGCGATTTCATGTGCACCTTCTGCCTCATCCCCTTCGCCCGTGGCCGCGCCCGCGCCCGCGAGTGGGACAACCTCCTGAGCGAAGCCCGCAGCCTGGTGGATCGCGGCGCCAAAGAGATCATCCTCACCGGCGTCAACATCGGCACCTACGACCTGGAAAACCGCAACATCCTCCACATCGTAGATGCCCTCAACACCATCGACGGACTCCACCGCATCCGCATCAGCTCCATCGAGCCCACTACAATCCCGCTCGAACTCTTCGACCGTATGAACGACCCGGACCACGCCCTCCTCCCCTACCTTCACATCCCCATGCAGGCCGGGTCCAACGACATCCTCACTGCCATGCGCCGCAAATACACCCGCGAAGAATTCCTCGACTTCATCTTCCACGCCCACGAAGCCGTCCCCGGCATCGGCATCGGCACCGACATCCTCGTCGGATTCCCCGGCGAAACCGAAGAAAACTTCCACGACACCTGCGACACCCTCTGGAAGAGCCCGCTGTTCTACGCCCACGTCTTCAAATACTCCGAACGCAGCGGCACCGCCTCCGTCCGCATCCCCGATAAAGTCCCCGGCCCGGTAATCAACGAACGCGGCGCACGCCTCCGCAAGATCAGCGCCGAAAAGACCCGGATGTTCCACGAACACCAACTCGGCGAAACCCACCAAGTGCTCTTCGAGCAGGCGCAGGATGGCTACTGGACCGGCTACACCCAGAACTACACCCGCGTGGCCGCAAAGAGCGAACACGACCTCGAAAACCAGATCCGCCCCGTTCGCCTCGAAGAAGTCCGCGGAGATTTGGTCGTCGGAAGCCTGCACCCCGATTCGACCCGCATCTCCGAATTCGCGAAACAAAGGAGCTTAGACATTCCTGTCTGAGACAAAGCCCACTCAATCGTAAAAGGGCATGACGAGGTTGTTTCAACCGCCTCGTTCCCACGGTCCTCCGTGGGAATGCGTACCGTTCCGCTCTGCGGTACAGACCTCGCGCCATAGCTCCAACGGCACGCACACCCCCCGCCGCTTTTCCCCTTCCTCTCGTTCCCACGCTCCGCTTGGGAATGCAGTCCCCGAAGCTCCGCTTCGCAAACACACACCGCCCGCTCCCCTCACTTCCCAAAATCTCTCTCATACGCCGCCAGCAGCCCCTCCGAATCATTCGGCACCAGATAAACCCGTCCCGTGATCCGCTTCGCCTCCCCCGCCTTCAGGCCGCCGATGCGCGGATCCGCGTGGATGCAATTGATCACCCCCTGAAACAGTTCCTGCGTCGCATCCCACGCCGTCGCCAGAATCCACCGTCCGTCCGACGAAACGCAGCCGATGAGATTGTTCACCGGCACCTCCTTCGAAATCGGGCGCGGATTCACATCGTCCAGATCGACACCCGCCGGCACATACACCTGTCCGCCCCGGTAGCGCGCCTCCTCCACGCGCGGCAGCCTATCCAGCATCACCTGGCCCGCGCGCGTGTAAATAAAGCAGCGCGAGAAGTAGTCCTCCTGACCCAGCCCTGTGAAGTCCCCCACCCGCATGCACGGCTGCGCCCAATCCACATCCACCGCCTCCCCCGACTCATTCTTGATCACAAGCGCAAACGAAACCCCATCCTCGACGACACGAATCTCATGCGTCGCCCGGACGCCCTCCTGCACCATGCTCTCCAGCTTCACCCACTGCCCGTCCCCGTCCGCCTCCACCAGCCGCGTCGTGTGGGGGATAACCGTCGCCTCCCAATCCCGATCCGTAGAACCCGACCGGCAAAACGCCTCCAGATACCACGTCTCCACCTTGCCGCCAGGCACCTCCGGCGCATGCAGCGCCAGGATATTCTCCTCCCACTCAATCCGCGTAACCGGTCCCGCCGACGCCGTAACAGCGGCCAGAAAAATCACCACCAATCCAATGAAGCGCATGATCGACTCCCACGCAGACCCAATGCCTGCAGCATCAGCCTACGGAACGACAAAACCAGTCTGCAACCCCACGCGCCGCGAATACACGGGACGTGTTAGGGACTGACGCACCCGCAATATTTGTGAAGCTCTTCGTGACACGCAACCCAACAATTACCCCGACTTCGAGTCCGTGACGCCGCCGGGTGTGGCTGTCCCGTCGCTCGCGGAGGTAACCTCGGTTCACAGCCCCACATCGACCAGACGACGCGTTGCCTGTTATCTTCTCTATGAAGGCGGCTAGTCCACTCCCCACACGACGGGTCGTAGATTCGCCGCAGGAGAAACAGCCACACCCAGAGAAAACACGCCGCCGTGTCGCAGTTGGCTTTGGGTCGTCGGGCAAGACAATCCGGTCCAGCCACGGCGGGTGCGTCAGTCCCTACGCGCCCCGAGGTTTCTTTCTCAAACCCAGGCCACGGACTTCGACCCGAAGGGCCAGCGCAGCTTTCAGCCCTGGGCAACGCCCAGGGAATAATTCGAATCCCTGACTTTTCGCCCTGAAAGGGCAGCGCAGTCCACGCCATCCCGCCCAGTATGCATAGACTACAATTTGACTACCAGGCGCTCACACGCCCCGGCACCCAATCCAACACCACGAGGCCCCATGGACAACTTCATCGAAATCACCCTCAAACCACAAACCCTCGAACGCTACCGCCTCCCCGACATCCCCTACCCCATCACCATCGACGACCTCCAAACCTCCCTCGACGACGACGAAAGCCCACCCTTCGCAACCCTCCTCTACAACCTCCAGAAACGCTCCGAATACGACTGCCCCCACTGGCGCGACCTCGAACCCGCCATGGCCCGCCTCGCCCAACTCCTCGCCCCCGAAGCCGATCACGAAATCCTCACCGTCGCCAGCGAAGACTGGTGGCTCGAAATCGGCCCCGTAAACCTCGACACCAAAATCGTCACCGTCCAACGACAAAACCTCCTCATCGCCGCCATCAACCCCAGAGAAGACGGACGCCTCCGAATCGCCACCTACCGCCCCCTCGACGCCGGCAGCGCCAGCCGCCTCATCGCCCTGGGACAAAACCCACACCCCGACGGCGGCGTCTGCATGCGCGAAAACAACTGGGAATACGCCCTCGACGCCTCCGTCGGCACGGGCAACTTATATTCTTTCGAAGCGGGCCACGCCCACCTCTCCATTTGGGAGTACGGCATCGGCATCTACAACGACGGCTCGGAAGACTCGCAATGGCGCGACATGCTCACCCTGCCTCCACGCCCCACGATTCACGTCATGGTCGAACTGGGTATTTACCACACCATCTCCCAATCGGACCAATCGTAGACCTATCACTACCGTTGCCACCCGCCACGGAAGGTTTTAGCACTCGTTCCCAAGCTCGGCTTGGGAATGCAGCTTGTGAAGCTCTGCTTCACAACCGAGCGGCAAAGTCGTTAGTCGTTCGGTTTGACCTCCAAAGTTGGGAAATCCAGACCGAGTCAGCCTGGGAAATCGCCATGCCTGCGGAGCGGAGCTCCAAAGACTGTATTCCCAAGCGGAGCTTGGGAACGAGAAAAAAGCGTCGCTCCCCTCTACATCCCCCGCACCCGACCCGCCTCCACCGCCAATCCCATCGAATCCAGCATCTCCGCGACAAACAACTGCACGTCGTGATCATAATCCTTCGCGAAGATAAACGTATACTGAGCATCCCGGCACAACGCCAGCTTCTCCACATACGAAGCCGTAGCAGCAAAGGCTCGAATCGCCGCCAGCTCCTTCGCTCCATCTCGATTGAAATCATACGACCGAGGTGAAGTACCCTCTGCGTCGCCAATCACACCCAGCCCGTCCAGCGTATCGATGCACACCATCTCCGACCGCCCCGCGCGATAACGCCGAATCGCCTCATCAAGGCCAAAACATAAACGAGAAAAACCACACGCCATCGCCAAAAGCGATATCAAGAAGACAACGACAAAGAAGGCCCAGTATAAGGAAGATATCGCGGCATGATCCCAACTCCCCAAAGGGGTAGGTGTCAGATGACTACGCTCACGGTACAATCTGGCGAGCCGTACTCGCGGCTGCTTCATCAGCTTCAATCAAACACCTGCTTAGCACATTGCCTAGTAACTCGAACTGCCCCAGCAAACCCTGAGGGTAACTAATATTCGTTGGCCAATATGCGTAGCCGATTCTTTTTGCCCATTGGAAAAAGTTATTGTCCATTTGAGGAGAAACGCTGGGGAGGAGTCTTGAGAGAGTATTTTTATACGTCGTCTCCCAGACATGTCCCACCGCTTGTATGTTTTGGGAACTGTCAGCACTTCTGCTCACAAGCGTCTTTCGCCAATCAGGAGACACCGAAGTATGATCCGCGCAAATGAAGACGTCATTTTTCCCAGACTGTAGACACTGATCCAGTATTGTGAGTTCTGCTTGGTCGAATTCGTTAAACATTCCTAATCCTTGCTATTTTAAAGCCTTACCTACTGCAGCGCAAAAATTTATTCCTATATTATATCACCAACTAATAATTCTGCCCATTCCACAATGCACTAACAGTTTCAGCGTCGCCAACAGAGGTACGCTGAGAAACCGTTCTCAGAATTCATCCGGTCGATTCCACATTCTACATGACATAACTGTTACACGGCTATTATTTCGAAAACACAGGACAGTTATTCCTGTGCAATCTTCGCGGCACTTAGCTCCATATCTTTTTTCTTGCGGGCACCTTTTCCCTCGAATAGGTGCGGGTACCGAACTTTAAGCGTTTCCAAACCCTTAGACTGTGATGCCTCGATTTGTAGTTGCTCTCGGAAAAAATCGTATCGTGCTCGCGCATCATTGAGGACATCTGCCCACCGCTTCACCCATATTTTTACGCCATTTCCGTCGTGGATACAGCCCTCTGGCAATGCATTCGACGAGGTTTCCTCTCGCACGAACTCGTCAAGTTCGTTGCCAAGCAACCAGAACTGCCATCGACAATTCTGGGTATTGAAGCGTCCGTCCCGTGCGACTGTAAATGCATACTTCTTAATTTGCGAAGTTTCTTCTTGCCCAAGCGGGTCACGCGGCCTCTTCAATTCTATGACTAAATGCTCGAACTGATTCTGATCAACTTTTCGACGGCGGTACAACATCAAGTCTGGTATACCGTCTTTTCCATCTATAAGCTTTACTTCGACATCAGGAGCCAGCTCTTCCCGCCCCATAATACTCAGGTGCGACTGAAGCAAGTCGCGTAAACCATCATCATCTGCGCCCAGAACATACTCTTCCCCTAACAACCAAATCTCATGAACTAAGAGGCGATGAAGTTGTGTCCTCTCCAACAGAGTCTTCTTCCAGTCGTTGTCGAAGAGAATGTGCTCAAATGCGTGAATAACATCGAGGCGGTCAGCGACCATCTTACCCGCTCTGATAATGTTAGTCAGAGGAGCTCGTTCCAATAGCTCCGCAAAGGCTTCCTGGTCTTCCTTAGACAGATGAAGCACTTCCCGAAACAGTTTTGTTAGACTCGTGGGATTAGTTTCCAAAGATTCTTTGATAAGTGCCAGGGTAAGTTTTTTGCTATCTGCGTCCGATTTGCTGAACGAGGAGTGCTGCTCATTGATCCGAACGGCGACGATATCGAACACCTCTCGTTCAGCACGCCCGATAGGGTCTTGGGGCGCATCTTGGTACGGATAGATCTCCTCACTCTTCCATTGCTCGACTATGGATACGGCTTCTTCGGCGAGACGCCCCCTTAAGTATTCTCTAAGTTTGTCCTTTACTCCATCGACAAATATCTTCACTTCCTGATCTATATCGCTGACCGAGAATCTTTCCTCCGCCGCCCAAGCAGATGCGATTGGAGCCTGCACATAGGCAGTGTAGTCTATGCCCGGCGCCTGAACCCCCGCAGAAATTTCGTAAAGCGAGAATCCATGCTCATCGCAGAAGTGGAGGCGCTTTGAATCCACTTTGAAGTTCCACTCGAGAACCAAAAGCTTTGCAGGACCATACGGACTCTCCTTTCCAAAGAGCTCTAGCTCTTTCTTTCTATGCACCAATTCCTCAATATCGATCGGTAATTTTGCCCAGTATAGTTTTACGGCTGGATACTTGCTAAGGTATGACGCGAAAGTCTCCGCGAGTTTCTGGCGCGTGTCGTCATTGGCGAGCACATGGATACCTCTATCGAGGCCATCTAGAAAGACGCGAGTCCCAGTTACACTTGTTGGTGCGACCGTAGGTTCCTCCGGCTCATAGTAGTCGGGCATATCGCGGGTGAGTCTGACGGAATACATTTTGCATTCACCATTCACCCGATACGTGGTCTCCCATATCGCTATCGGACTGAGTGCGAGCGCCTTGAATCTACCTTTTCCTTCACGCCCGTGGTACGCCCTTTGGTCCCCGTTAATGCGCCTTTCGACCTTCATCGAGTTACCGACTTCGCCAAAAGCCCGGTCAAGTTCCTCCACAGGGATACCAGGCCCGTAGTCGATAATCTCAACTTGTGAAACTGCACTCAACTCGTTGAGAGTCAGATTGACTTCGACACGGTCTCCGCCTGCATCAAGTGCATTCCATATTAATTCTTCGATGGCTTTTATCGGGGTTGCGCTCGCCAACTTCGAAATGTGATCTGCCGCAACGTCTACTTTCTTCCGCGCCATTGTCTAATTCCTCCTGCCGACTATCAATCCCAAAGAGATACCGTGAGTCGTTCAATTCACGAAGAACCGACGAATATCAGTGATGGGAATATGTGACTTCTTGTATCCTACACGTTGCTATTCACTCTTAGGAAGTTCTACGACGGGCATTCCCGCAGCTACGAGTTCCCGTCTGAGTTCCAGCTCCCATCGACTTTCATTGTCCATGCGGATATAAACGATTCCGTCGAAGTCTGATGGTGTTTCGAGGCCTGGCGTAATCAGAGCACATACCTTAGACTGCCCGAGGCGGGCCAAGAAATAGCCCAACTCCAGGATCACGTTCTGGCGAGCCCTCGGCCTGAGCACTCCCTCCTTTAAGCTACCGACATCATCGTCTGTCATCAAGATTACAGCAAAAGTTACCAATTCTGCCTCCTCGATAAACTTGGTCAGAAGATGGCGTCCCATGCTGGGTTGCTCATGAAGGACGATTCCTTCCAACCCGATGCTTTCCAGGAAGTAGACAACTGCGTTGCGCGCGGTATCGTTCTGGCCGTGCACCACGAAGACACGATTTGGTGATCGGACAGCCGGGGCGAATTCAGAGATATCAATGGGCGTGGAAGAAATCGCTTGTGTTTGCGGCGACTCAGATTCTGTGTGGTCGCTTGTTTTTAGGGCTTGTTTTGCGAGATATGCGGAAAAAAGAGAATGTTCCGCCGTAAGCGCTGAAGGGTTATCTATCGCAAACTGAATGATCGCATTGGCTCGTTTTCGGCGACTCCCAAAACCCTGTTCTACGTTGAGCCCTGACACACCCGCCTCCAGCAACAAATCGTCTATTTTGGTGTGGCTCCATTCGGAGACTACGTCGCGCGCTTTAAGGAGAGATTTCCTACTTGGTGCAGGTAGCGCTTTACTCTGGCAAGATTCGAAGCTGGAAGTATCGACTTCATGGCCGGCGGCCCGCAATCCTGATGTTTTGTTCCAGTTGGAATCGGAGTGAATACCCTGTAAGTTAATCACAACCTACGGAGGAATTCACAGTGAAACGT